>NZ_BAAGVN010000358.1:0-58905 GCF_054780855.1 Pseudaeromonas pectinilytica | reverse complement strand
TGTTTCTGGCCATGATTTAACCCTCCAGAACAGAACCCTTTAAGTGTAGTCCTGAAGGGCTGAATCATGGTGGTAATCAAGAACAAATATTAGATGAATATCTCTGTTTTCCTCAATTACAGGCCAATGACCACCGCGATACCGATACAACGCCAGCTCCCGCTCGTGATAGCCCTACTAGCTTGCGATAGCGCTCAAAGTACAGCCTTTGGTCTGTGTCACTCGTTCCCTCAACTGAGTTATAGTAGTATCAACAGATTAGAGCTCGAGATGACCAGGAGAGGTCCGGAACCACTATGGTATTAACACTGGTGCTATTATCCATCGGGGCCCTGCTGTTCCTGGTGATTGCTTACAACATCATGCAGCAATACAAGCAGAAACAAGAAACCGATCGCCGGATCCTGATGACCAAACAAAAGCTCATCATTGATGAGTCCGACGAACTGTTGCTCAATGCCAGCCGCCTGCCCTACACCAAGTCTCTGGTTCTGTTGCTGCAAAACCGGATCCTGGATGCCCTGCGCGCTATCTCCCAAGCGAATCCGGCGTTGAATTCTGTGCGGCAACGGATCCAGGATGTCACCGCACAAATCAACTATGTACAAGAGCATTATCAG
The DNA here is from genome assembly GCF_054780855.1 of Pseudaeromonas pectinilytica. Taxonomy (NCBI): domain Bacteria; kingdom Pseudomonadati; phylum Pseudomonadota; class Gammaproteobacteria; order Aeromonadales; family Aeromonadaceae; genus Pseudaeromonas; species Pseudaeromonas pectinilytica. The sequence goes on along the minus strand of NZ_BAAGVN010000358.1, from coordinate 58,285 downwards.
GCCAACGAAGAGAGTGCCTTTCGCGCTCCGGATTCTGATCGTCAGGCTTTGCAGATGTTGCAACTGGTGAAGAAAATCCGGGCCGTGATGCGAGTTGAGCAAAACAAGGGCAAGATCGATCCGCAAGCCTTTGTTGCCGAAGATCGTCGACTCGAACTTTTGCTGCTTAAAATCAACATCGCTAACCTGATCCAGCGAGCACTGGATGCGCGGGTGCAACGCCAATTCGGTAGTGCCAAGCAGATGTTAACCAAAGGGATCACTACCCTCGCCGCCATCCACGACAAGGATGCTTGGCTCATCGCCCGTGAAGAAGAGATGCGGATGGCTCTGCGAGAAATGGCCGAACAATTGGAGCAAGCCAACCAGAAAGAGCTCGATCAACTCAACGAGAAGAAAGACGATCTGGATGTGTTGTTTCAACCTAAACGTAAGTGGTAACAGAACCCCTCTCCGACACAAGGCCGCATTGCGGCCTTTTTCGTCTCTCATTCGCCCATTGACCGCTTGCGAACACTATCCGACGGCTCTGCTACTTCATTCCCGTACACACTTGACGAACATATTGCACTTGGCAAGCCCCCTTTTACCCGGTTAGCTGTTGGGAATGAAGAGGGATGGAGTCTGGACGAAAAGCAGACCGTTGGCGGCAGGGATGCCGCCGTCGAGCCTACACGGATGTATTCACGGCGTGTCTGCGTTCGCCCTGACTCCTGAATACGGGCTTGATGCCGGGTTTTGATCCGAACAACGCGTAACTGGGACAGAGCCATTAAAAAGGCTGCCCACAGGCAGCCTTCGAAGATCGGCGTGAACCGATTTTATTGCAGCGTCACCAACTGGGTCTGTTGTACCAGTTCCAGCAATGGCTGCGGAAACAGCCCCAACAACAAGACGATCAACGCAGACAACAGTACCACGACCCCACCGGCCGACAGGGCCCAGTCGTGCTCGGCATCCCGCGCTTGCATGCCAGGCTCACGCAAGTACAGGGTCACCATCACCCGCAGGTAATAGAACAAGCCCAAACCAGAGCCCAGGATCACCGCCGCGGTCACCCACCACAAACCGGATGTCACACCAACGGCAATGATATAGAACTTGCCAATGAAACCTAACGTGGTCGGGATACCGGCCAACGACAGCATCATCACCGTCAATACGGCGGTGAGATAAGGACGATGCCAGAACAGGCCCCGATAACTGTGCAGGGAGTCCGCATCTTTGCCCCGGTAAGGACTGGACATCAGACTCACGACCCCGAATGCCCCCAGGCTGGTAAACAGGTACATCAACAGATAAACACCCGCGGCTTCCAGGGGGATCAGTTGCTGACGGCTGGCGATCACCACAGCCAGCAGATAGCCGAAATGGGCAATCGACGAGTAACCCAGCATCCGCTTGATGTTGCTCTGCACCAAAGCCAGCAGATTGCCGACCAGGATCGACAGGATGGCGATCACCGAGAGCAGCAGATGCATCATCTGGGCTTCGGCTGCCGGTATGGCCAGATAAAAGCGTAATAAGGCACAGAAGATGGCCACCTTACTGGCGGTTGCCAAAAATGAGGCCACGGGTGCGGGGGCGCCTTCATACACATCGGGAGTCCACAGATGAAATGGAGCCATCGACAACTTGAAGGCAAATCCCACCAGCATCATGCCGAGTCCAGCTAGGAACAAGGGCTGAAATTCAGGGCTGGTGGCCAGCGCCGTGCCCAATTGGGCAAAACTCAAGCTGCCGGACTGGGCATACAAGAGTGCCATGCCAAACAGCAAGAATCCGGTCGCAGTCGCCGACAGCACCATGTACTTGACCCCGGCTTCCAGTGAGCGCCGCTCGCGGTAGGCATAACCGACCAGACCAAACATCGGCAACGAGATGAGTTCGATGCCGATGAACAGCGACGCCAGATGCTGGGTCATCGCCAGAACCAAACCACCGCAGGTCGCAATCAGCAGCAGTAAATAGAACTCTTCCCGGTTATCCGGATAGAGACGCAGCCAGGCTCGAGCAAAAGTGCAACTGGCCAGTGAGGCAATCAGCACCAGCGCCATGTAAAAAATCGCGTAGTGATCCAGCCGTAACAGCGGTGTCAACTCCTGAGTGGGTAACCGCACCAGCAGCAACAGGGAAAGCAATGCGAGATTCAGGCCGCCAATAGTGACAAAGAAGGCGACATCAATACTGCGACGCCAGGCAATCGCCAGCATCAACACCACCATAGTCATGGCAGTCAGAGCCAGCGGTAAACCCGCCATGAGTTGTTCTAGAGTAAACGTCATCAAAGCACTCCTTCACTGACGGCGGGAAGAGAAACGAACCAGTGCTGCACAGCTCCGACAGTTCCGCTGGCGGTATCGATCACCGGCTGCGGGTACAAGCCCAACAGGATCAACAACCCGGCCAGCAGCAGCATCATGCCCAGCTCCCGAGGGCGCATGGCCAACAGCACGCTATCGCTCTTAGCCGGCCCGAAGCAGGCACGCTGCAACATGATGAGGGAATAGACGGAGGCCAGTACCAGTCCAGTGGTCGCCACCACGGTCACCACTGGGACACGGGAGAAACTGCCCATCAGGATCAGGAACTCACCCACGAAGTTACCAGTACCCGGCAGCCCCAACGAGGCGACCGAGAAGAACAGCATGACCGCCGGTAGATAGCGGATACGTCCCCACAGCCCCCCCATCTGCCGCAGATCACGCGTATGCAGACGCTCATACAACTGACCACACAGGATAAACAGGGCCGCAGCCGAGAGGCCATGGGCAATCATCTGGATCACAGCTCCCTGCAGCGCCAGCTCGGTACCGGCATAGATGGCAATCAACACAAAGCCCATATGCGAGATACTGGTGTAGGCAATCAGGCGTTTGATATCGGTCTGGCTAAACGCCAGCACGGCGCCATAGATGATGCCACCAATACCCAGCCACATGGCAATCGGTGCAAACTCGGCGGAGGCATGGGGAAACAGTGGCAAGCTGAAGCGTAGCAAGCCATAGGCCGCGGTCTTCAACAAGATCCCCGCCAAATCCACAGAGCCGGCAGTCGGAGCCTGACTGTGGGCATCCGGCAACCAGCCATGTAATGGCACCACCGGCATCTTGACGGCAAAAGCAATGAAGAACCCGAGCATCAACACATATTCAACCCCGGCCGACATGGGGGTATTGAGTAGCTCTTCGTAGCTAAACGTCAGAATATGGGTTGCCTGATAGTGGACAAACACCAGCCCGAGGATCGCCACCAGCATGATCAGACCGCTGACCTGGGTATAGATGAAGAACTTGGTGGCGGCATTGATCCGTGAGCGGCCATCGGAGGCGGCATGCCCCCACAGCGCAATCAGGAAATACATCGGCACCAGCATCATCTCCCAGAAGAAGAAGAACAGGAACAGATCCATCGCCATGAACACGCCGATGACGCCCCCCAGGATCCACAACAGATTTAGATGGAAAAAGCCAATCCGTTGTGCGATTTCACTCCAGGAGCACAGCACCGCCATCACCCCGAGGAAGCCGGTCAGCATCACCATCAGCAGCGACAAGCCATCAATAGCCAGATGAATGCTGATGCCAAAGCGCGGGATCCAGGGCACCAGGAACTCGGCCGTCCAGGCCGGAACTCCTTGCGCACTGAGCGAGAAATCACCTTGCCACCAGAGCCCTATACTCAGCAGTAACACGGTTAACATGGACAGGAGCGCAATCCAGCGCGGCAATTGGCTGCCTTGCCGCTCAGTCTGCCAGCAGAGTAATCCCCCAACAAACGGGGTCAAAAGTATCCATAATAGCGTCACGATCCGTACTCTCTCTTCAGACCAACAGCAACAGCGCCAGTATCATCAGCGCCCCCAAGCCCATCGAGGCTGCATACCAGCGCAGCTTACCCGTGACGGTTGTCACCAGCAGTTTGTTACCCAGTTGCGCCAGCCCACCCGGCAGTTCCATCAGCCGATCACAGGGATCTCGAGCCAAGACACGGGCGAGGAACAAATAAGGTCGGACAAACAGTCGATCATAGAGCCAGTCAAAACCCCAAGCGTGGAGCCAGAGTCCGCCCAACAGACGGCCCAGTGCCGAGTTAGCGATCCGGGTGATGAATCTGCGCTCGCCGAGGAACAACCAAGCGGCCAGCGCGATACCAGATAACGCCACACCCGCCGAGACAAACTCCAGCAGATGCTTACCCTCTTCAAGATGATCCCCTGGACCCGCGGGTAAAACACCAGTCAACGGAGGCACAATCCAGGCTCCGACTACGGTCGAAAGCGTCATCAGCACCACAAGCGGAATATGGTGCGACAAACCTTTACCGGCGTGGGCGCTGGTGTGCGCTTTGCCGTGAAAGACAATAAAGATCAGACGGAAGGTATACAGCGAGGTCAATAACGCCCCCACCAGACCGGCAATCAGCAACGGCTGCTGACCGGCGGCCTGCACTTGCCACAGGATGGCATCCTTACTATAAAAACCGGCAGTCACCAGAGGTAATGCCGCCAGCGCGGAGCCCCCGACCAAGAAGCAGGCATAGACCAAGGGTAACGAACGGCGCAAGCCACCCATCTTGAATATATTCTGTTCATGGTGACAGGCCACGATGACGGAGCCTGCGGAGAGGAACAGCAACGCCTTGAAGAAGGCGTGGGTCATCAGGTGGAAAATGGCGCCATCCCAGGCCCCAACGCCCAACGCCAGAAACATGTACCCGATCTGGCTCATGGTGGAATACGCTAGAATGCGCTTGATATCGGTCTGCACCAGTGCGGCAAAACCGGAAAGCAGCAAGGTGACAGCGCCGACAATGGCGACCAGCAGCAGGATATCCGGTGCCAGCAAGAACAGCCCATGGGTGCGAGCAATCAGATAGACACCGGCGGTCACCATGGTCGCCGCATGGATCAATGCCGACACCGGTGTTGGACCCGCCATGGCATCTGCCAGCCAGGTCTGCAATGGCAATTGAGCTGATTTACCCACGGCACCACCCAACAGCATCAGACAGGCCAGCCGGATTGTCGGGTCACCGACCTGCCAGAGCTGCTGGCCACGGATCACCAGCTCCTGAATGTTCAAGGTGCCCAATTCCCGGTACAGAATGAACATGCCAATCGCCAGGAAGACATCGCCCACTCGGGTCACGATAAAGGCTTTGAGTGCCGCAGCGCCGTTGGCCGGGTGCTTATAGTAAAACCCGATCAACAGATAGCTGCACAAACCGACGCCTTCCCAGCCCAGATAGACGAACAGCAGGTCATCGGCCAGAACCAGAAACAGCATGCTGGCAATAAATAGATTGGTGTAGGCAAAAAAGCGTGAATAGCCCTCTTCCCCGCGCATATACCAGGAGGCGAACAGATGGATGAAAAAGCCGACCCCGGTGACCACACCCAGCATGGTCAGCGATAGGCCATCCAGGTGCAATCGCAGCGCTGGCTGGAAGGAGCCGATGCTCATCCACTGCCACAGGGTTTGCGAGAAAACTCCTCCCGCCGGCACAGCGCCGAGGAAATCCACCCCCACAACCAAGGCGGTCAGCGCGGACAAGCCGATACTGCCGACCCCGACCAGTGCGGCCCTATGTTCACTCCAGCGACCCGCCGAAAAGGCCAGGAGCAGTGCGCCGAGCAAAGGAAACAAGCAGGTTAGAAACAGTAGATTCATCATCCGCGCATCTCGCTCACAATATCCACATCCAGTGTGTGATGACGGCGATACAGCATCAGCAATAACGCCAACCCGATACTGGCCTCAGCCGCTGCCAGTGAAATCACCAGAATGTACATGATCTGGCCATCTGCCTGTCCCCAACGACTCCCGGCAACCACGAAGGCCAATGCGGCGGCATTCATCATGATTTCAATGCTCATCAGGATAAACAGCAGATTGCGCCGCATGATGAGGCCACACAGCCCCAAGCAGAAAAGAATGGCCGCGACCAGCAGGCCATGCTCCATGGGTAATCCACTCATCGTTTACCTCCTTCATCCCGATGGGAAAGAACTTCGCCCTGCTTATCCTCACGTCCCAGGTGATAGGCAGTGACTAGACCGGCTAGCAACAAGATGGATGCCAGCTCCACGGCAATCACATAGGGACCAAACAGGGCGATACCGACCGCCTTGGCCGTCACGTCTGTAGTTCCCAGCGCCCCACCTGTGGCAGAGAAGATGGCATTGGCCAAAAAGATCAGCAGGATAAACGCCAACACGGCCGGGAAGACCACACTCCCCGGTGTCAGCCACTGCTTCTCTTGAACTTGAGCACTGCCCAAGTTCAGCATCATGACCACGAATACAAACAGCACCATGATGGCGCCGGCATACACGATGACCTGCATGGCACCGGCGAAACCGGCTCCCAGGCAGAAAAAGATCATCGCCACTGCTATGAGTGAAATGATGAGATTCAGTAACGCATGCATCGGGTTACTGTTACTGATGACCCGTAAGGTCGCCACTATGGCGACCAGTGACGAGACATAAAAAGCCAATTCCATGGTGAACTCCTCAGGGCAGCAGACTCTTGACATCAATGGGCTTGGCTTCGTGTTCGGCCTCGCCTTTGGCTTTACCCGCTATGGCCATGCCACTCACCCGGTAAAAGTTGTAATCGGGATATTTGCCGGGCCCACTGATCAACAGATCCTCCTTCTCGTACACCAGATCTTGCCGGCGGTACTCACCCATCTCAAAATCAGGAGTCAACTGGATGGCGGTGGTGGGACATGCCTCTTCACACATGCCACAGAAAATGCACCGTGAAAAATTGATGCGGAAAAATTCCGGATACCAGCGGCCATCTTCCCGCTCGGATTTTTGCAAGGAGATGCAGGAGACCGGGCAAGCCACCGCACATAAGTTGCACGCTACACAGCGTTCATCGCCGTCCGGATCCCGAGTTAACACGATTCGCCCACGGTAACGCGGTGCTGTGTAGACACTCTCCTCTGGATAACACAGGGTGTCCCGTTTACGCCAGGAGTGGGAAAAAACCATGGCGATGCTACGGATCTGAGTGCCAACACCTTTAATAATTTCATTGATAATCATACAGCTAGCCTCAGTTTGAACGGATCAGTACCCAAGCAGCTGTTGCCAGCATATTGAGCAAAGTCAACGGCAAACACACCTTCCAGCCGAACGCCATCACCTGATCAAAACGGGGACGCGGTAGTGAAGCGCGCAGCAGGATAAAGAACATCATGAAAAAGCCGGTTTTAAGCGCAAACCAGACAATCGGCGGTAACCAGGGCCCCTGCCAGCCACCGAAAAACAGGCTGACCAACATGGCGGAGACCAGCACTATGCCGATGTACTCACCGACAAAGAACAGCCCCCATTTCATACCGGCGTACTCAATGTGATAGCCATCTGCCAACTCTTGTTCCGCCTCCGGCTGATCAAAGGGATGACGGTGAGTGACCGCAATCCCGGCGATCACGAAGGTCGCAAAACCAAAGAACTGGGGAATGATGTTCCACAAATCCGCTTGGGCTTCGACAATTTCCCGCAGATTGAAGGTTCCGGTCTGGATCACGATACCCATCAGGGACAGGCCCAGAAAGACCTCATAGCTCAGCGTCTGGGCCGAGGCCCGCAGGCTTCCCAGTAAGGCATATTTGTTATTGCTCGACCAACCGGCGAACAGCACGGCGTAAACCGCTAGACCGGCAATGGCAAAGAAATAGAGGATACCGATATTCAAATCGGCAATGCCCCAGGTGGGAGTGATGGGTACAATCACGAACGCCATCAAAAATGCGGTGAACGCTATGATCGGCGCCAAAATGAAGATGCGCCGATCGGCAAATGGCGGGATCCAGTCCTCTTTGAAGAACATCTTCAGCATATCGGCGACTAGCTGAAAAATGCCGAAGGGACCGACCCGGTTTGGCCCGTATCTATCTTGCCATAGCCCTAACAGTCGTCGTTCGATAAAGCTCATGAAGGCCCCGGCCCCGATCATCACCACCAGGATCAGCAGCGCTTTGGCCACGGCAATGATGATGTCCCAGGTTGCATCCGACAGAATCATAGAATGGCCTCCTGCAGATCACGGATCTGCTGATGATGCAAGGCGGTAGGAATACCGCTTAGTCCCAGCGGCAGCCCCAATAAGCCCGGCGCCAGACGCTCACTCAGCACCACCGGCAGACGCCAGTGACTGCCTTCCCACGTCAGTTGCACCCGGGTGCCCGCATTAACGGCCAAACGGGCCGCATCATCCGGATTCAGATACACGACGGCTGGCGCCATGCGTTGCTGGAAAACCGTTGATTTTTGTGACAGTTCTTCCGATCCGAATAGCTGCGGGTAATCCACCACACACAACTCGGTGGGATGAGGCTGAAACGGAGCCGGAATATGGGTGGCATAACTCCATGCTGGCGTGTCACTGACCTCGAATAACCGCAAGCCAGGATCGCCAGCCCGCAGATGACCACCAACCTCATCCTGAAATTTGTTCCAGGCTGACGGTGAGTTCCAACCCGGAGCCCAGGCAAAAGGCACTTGCTGGAATGGCTCCTGGGTGCCGGAGTAACCCTCCATCGAGAAAGCAAATGGCGAATCAGGGTCTTGTGAGACTCGCGGCTCATGCACATCGATATCAGCGCGCATCGCGGTGCGACCACTATAACGATGAGGCTCCCGTGCCAGTTTCAGTCCCTTGATCCGGAAACGGGCATTGGGGGCGGCATGAATGATCGGACTCAGTGCCGGGATCGCCTCGGCGCACGCCGTTGTCACTTCTTCAAATTGGTTCCAGGCCAAGTGACGGTGGCTGAGTACTCCGGCAATAGCCCGCAACCAACGCCAACCCTCTTTGATACTGACGGTGTCGTCGTAGTAGGCGGGATCATAGACCTGGAAGTAGCGCTGAACACGGCCCTCACTGCTCACCACAGTACCGTCGCCTTCGGCAAAGCTGGCGACTGGCAGCACAAAATTAGCGCCTTGCGCGGTGGCTGTATCCTGGTGATCGAGCACCACCACGCTGCTTGCTTGAGCGAACGCAGCATCGACACGAGCCTTGCTGGCTCGACGATAGAGATCATTTTCCAACACCACAACGGCGGTTCTACCCGCCTGCTCTTGCAGACGGCTCAGGGCAGACTCCAACGGCTGACCACCGAGGAGGGCCAGGCCCATGCTATTTACCTCTTGCGCCACCAAGAACAATGAAACGGCTTGCTGACGTTGTTGCAGTGCCTTGGCAACATTGGCGGCAGCATCCAGCAGCGGCAACGAACCGGCACTGGTACCCGCGATCACTAATGGGCGTTTGGCCGCGATCAACTGCTCATACATGGCCTGCGCGGCCACTTGTTCGCTGGCGCGGAGATCGGCAACTGGCGGTGCCGATGGATCCAGTAGATGGGCTAATGCGAAGCCAATGCGCGCCTGATCCTCATAGGCACCGCTGAAGGTCACCTCGGCCACATCATCCAGCCGCGTTGCGTCCACGCTAGTGATGAGCAATGGATGGCGGGCGTTCTGACCAATGGTCTGGATCGCCGCCGCCTGCCAGGTATCCACCTTGAGTTCGGCCGCCATCTGCCGGGCTTTGCCCTTCACCGCTTGGCGAACAGCCAGGGCCAAACGGGCGGCCGTCTGGGTAATATCTTCCCCGAGGATCACCACAGCATCGTGCTCTTCCACTTCGCGCAAGGTTGCCAGCGGGATACCGCTCTCGCGCTGGATATGCTGCAGGCGATGCAAACAAGCCCACTCCCGCAATTCGATGCCGCTATAAAAATTCTCTTCCCCAACCAGCTCTCGCAGCGCGAAGTTGCTCTCCAGGCTGGCGCGGGGTGAGCCGATGCCGATCACCTGCTCGCTGCTGCGCAAGGCATCGGCAATCCGATCCAGTGCGCCATTGACCGATAGGCTGATCCGGCTCTGCGCCGTATCCGCTTCGCGCCAGAGTGGCTGTTTGGGGCGCTCCGGATTATTGACATACCCGTAACCGAACCGGCCCCGGTCACACAGGAAGTAGCGATTCACTGCGCCATTGAAGCGATTTTCGATGCGGCGTAATTCACCATAGCGTTCGCCGGGACTGATATTGCAGCCCATGCTGCATTGCTGACAGATGCTAGGCGCAAACTGCATGTCCCACTTGCGATTGAAACGTTCGGAGTGAGTCTTGTCGGTGAACACTCCCGTCGGGCAGACCTCGACCAGGTTGCCCGAGAACTCGCTCTGCAGGGTTCCGTCTTCGATCCGTCCGAAATAGACATTATCGTGAGCCCCATAAACTCCCAGATCGCCACCGTCCGCGTAATCTTTGTAATAGCGCACACAGCGGTAACAGGCGATGCAGCGGTTCATCTCGTGGGAGATAAAGGGACCCAGATCCTGATTCTTATGGGTACGTTTGGTGAAACGGTAACGCCGACTATTTTGTCCGGCCATCACCGTCATATCTTGCAGATGACAGGCGCCCCCCTCCTCGCACACCGGACAATCGTGGGGGTGGTTGGTCATCAGCCATTCCACGACTCCTTTGCGAAACGCTTTGGCCTCCTCGTCTTCTACCGAGATATAGGTGCCATCGCTCGCAGGGGTCATACAGGACATGACCAAGCGTCCGCGCTTATCATCTGCGTTCTGGTACTGTTTGACCGCACATTGCCGACAAGCGCCGACACTGCCTAACGCCGGATGCCAGCAGAAATAAGGCACATCCAGTCCTAACGAGAGGCAAGCCTGTAACAGGTTATCTGCCCCATTCACTTCAAATTCTTTGCCGTCTACATGAATCGTGGCCATAGCAACTTTGATTCCTTGTTCAATATTCCGGATGCAATCACCCGACCAGAAACATACCCATTACCAACGCTGTTGCAGCAAATTGGGCTGGATCCCAGCGATTGCATGCTTGTTATCGGAAAACGTAGGCGATATTCCGGCCTCAAATTCACTGCGGAAATACTTGATCGCACTCTGCAGAGGCTCCACGGCACCCGGCGCGTGAGCACAGAAGGTCTTGCCCGGACCCAGAGCCCGGCACAGCTGCTCCAGAGTTTCGATATCACCCGGCTGGCCCTCGCCGCGCTCCAGTGCGCGCAGTATCTTCACACTCCAGGGCAGACCGTCCCGGCAAGGCGTACACCAGCCACAGGATTCGCGAGCGAAAAATTCTTCCAGATTCCGGGTCAGCGCCACCATATTGACGGTGTGATCCACTGCCATTGCCAGCGCGGTACCCAGCCGACTGCCAGCCTTGCCGATGGAATCGAAATCCATCGACAGATCCAGGTGTTGTTCGGTGAGAAAATCGGTTCCGGCGCCGCCTGGTTGCCAAGCCTTGAGGGTCAAGCCATCCGCCATCCCGCCGGCATAGTCCTCGAGAATTTCTCGCGCCGTGGTGCCAAAAGGCAGCTCCCATAAACCAGGGCGTTTCACCCGGCCTGAGAAACCCATCAGCTTGGTGCCGTTATCGGCACTCTTGCCCTGGTTCAGACCCTTGTACCAATCCGAGCCGTTCAAAACGATGCAGGGAATATTGTTCAGGGTCTCGACGTTGTTGACGCAGGTCGGCTTACCCCAGGCCCCGACTACCGCCGGGAATGGCGGTTTGGCTCTTGGATTCGCGCGACGGCCTTCCAGTGAGCTGATAAGAGCCGTTTCTTCGCCACAGATATAACGGCCCGCGCCGGTGTGAACGAACAGTTCGAAGTTGAAGCCGGAGCCCAGAATATTATTCCCCAGATATCCGGCCGCTTCAGCCTCGCGAATGGCCTGACGCAGTCGCTCGGCCGCCACCACATACTCCCCCCGCAAGAAGATGTAGCCGCGGTAGGTTTGCAGAGCCCAGGCCGACAAAATCATGCCTTCGATCAGTTGATGAGGCAGTTGCTCCATCAAGAGCCGGTCCTTATAGGTACCCGGCTCCATTTCATCGGCATTGCAGAGCAGATATTTGCGATCAAACTTGGGATCCATGGGCATCAGGCTCCACTTCACCCCGGTCGGAAAACCGGCGCCGCCGCGTCCTCGTAACCCGGCATCCTTCACCACCTGAGTCACCTCTTGGGGAGCCATGCCCTTATAGGCCTTCTCCACGGCGGCATAGCCCTGTTTGGCTTTATATTCGTCGAGCCAGACCGGTGCTGCGTCGGAGCGTAAACGCCAAGTCAGCGGGTGGTTCTCTGCGGTCAGAATCATGGATAGGCCTCCAGTAACAGCGCCAAATCGGCGGCCGATAACTGTTCGCCGCGCCCAAAGGCGTGGGTATCGTCATCAATCATCAGAGTCGGCCCCTTGTCACAATTACCCAGACAGCACACCGGCAGCAGGGTAAAACGCCCATCCGGAGTGGTTTGCCCAAGCCCTATCCCCAGTTGACTCTCCAGCGCCTGCAGCACCGATTGATAACCGGTGATAAAACAGACCACGCTGTCGCACAAACGGATGATGTGCCGCCCGACCGGCTGACGGAAGATCTGGCTATAGAAGGTGGCAACACCCTCGACATCACTGGCCGGTATACCCAGTTGTGCGGCAATCGCCGGAATAGCGCCATCGGGTACCCAGCCCCGCTCTTTCTGAACGATTTTCAGCGCCTCTATGGTCGCGGCACGAGCATCTTCGTAATGGTGGATTTCATGTTCAATAGCTGAGCGCTCACTGTGGCTCAGGACAAAATCTGCTGTAGGGGTGGTCGAGCTGCCACATTGGCTCGCTTTCCCTGATGGTGAGTGACACTGACAATGCTGAGTCATAATTAGCGGTCCACATCCGACATGACAAAATCGATACTGCCCAGATACACAATCAAATCCGAAACCATACTGCCGCGGATCACCGACGGGATCTGCTGCAAATGTGCAAAACTGGGCGTCCGGATCCGGGTCCGGTAGCTCATGGTGCTACCGTCACTGGTGAGGTAGTAACTGTTGGCGCCCTTGGTCGCCTCAATCATCTGGAATGACTCGGCGGCGGGCATCACCGGGCCCCAGGAAACCTGGAGGAAGTGATTGATCAGGGTATCTATATGCTGCAGCGTCCGCTCTTTGGGCGGCGGAGTGGTCAAGGGATGGTCCGCCTTAAACGGGCCCTCGGGCATGTTATTCATGCACTGATCTATGATGCGCAGGCTCTGGCGGATCTCTTCAACCCGAACCATGGCTCTGTCATAGGCATCGCCGTTGACCCCTACCGGGACCTCAAACTCGAAATTTTCATAACCGGAATAGGGCCGCCATTTTCGTAAATCGAAATTCAGCCCGGTCGCTCGTAATCCAGCACCGGTCACGCCCCAATTCAAGGCTTCAGCAGTGGTATAAGCCGCCACGCCTATAGTCCGCCCCTTGAGAATGCTATTGAGCAATGCAGCTTTGACATACTCATTCAAGCGCTTGGGCAGCCAGTCGAGCAGATTGTCCTTGATGAGTTTCTGCCAACCCTTCGGCAAATCATGGGCCACCCCACCGATACGGAACCAGGCCGGGTGCATGCGCGCCCCGGTAATGGCTTCGATGATGGTGTAGATCTTCTGCCGATCGGTGAAGGCGAAGAACACCGGCGTCATGGCACCGACGTCCTGGATATAAGTCCCGAGGAACAGTAGGTGACTGTTGATGCGGAACATTTCCGCCAGCATCACCCGGATAAATTTGACGCGATCCGGCACCTCGATCCCGGCTAGCTTTTCGACCGACAGGACATAGGGAAGATTGTTCATGACCCCGCCCAGATACTCCACCCGATCGGTAAAGGGGATGTAGCTGTGCCAGGACTGGCGCTCGCCCATCTTTTCCGCACCCCGATGGTGATAACCGATATCAGGTACGCAATCGAGAACCTCTTCACCATCCAACTGCAACACAATCCGAAATGCGCCGTGTGCCGATGGGTGGTTGGGCCCCAAGTTGAGGAACATATAATCCTCATGCTCGCTGCTGCGGCGCATCCCCCATTCTTCGGGTTTAAAGCGTAGTGACTCCTGCTCCATATCCTGCTTGGCGATATCCAGCATGAAGGGATCAAACTCGGTCGCCCGTGCCGGGTAATCCTTGCGCAGCGGGTGTCCCTGCCAGCTCTTGGGCATCATGATCCGCGTCAGATGGGGATGTCCATCAAAATGGATACCCAAGAGATCCCAGACCTCCCGCTCATACCAGTTGGCATTGGCAAAGATATCGGTAGCGGTGGGCATCTTCAGATCATGCTCTTGTAGCGGCACCTTGAGCATCACATCACTGTTCCGATCAATCGATAACAGGTGATAGAAGACGGTGTAGTCGGCCGGAGGCAAGCCGTCGCGGTGGGTACGCAGACGCTCGTCGATGCCATGCAGGTCATAGAGCATGACAAACGGCCGGGGCAGCGTGTGCAGAAAGCGTAGTACCTCAATAATTTTGTCCCGTGGCACCCATACCACCGGGATCCCGGTACGAGTCGGTTGCACCACAAAGCTCTCACTGCCAAACCGGGCTTGCAGCTCGATGACCACTTCACTATTGATGTGATCACTTGGCTGCCAAGCCTGCATGCTGGCATTCACTGGAAATTGGTTGCTCAGTTTCATCGCAGCGTCCTAAATCTCATCCGGAGTACGCAGAGTCGTCACGGCGATTCGTTCGCCCCGTTTACGCTCACGTTCAGAATCCATCTGCGGCCGATAGATCCCCTGATCCCCTACCACCCAGGATAAGGGGCGTCTTTCCTTGCCAATCGAGTCCTGCAATAACATCAAGGCTTGCAAGAAGGCCTCAGGGCGCGGCGGGCAACCCGGGATATACACGTCCACCGGCAGAAACTTGTCGACCCCCTGGACCACAGAATAGATGTCGTACATACCGCCTGAATTGGCACAGGCCCCCATGGAGATGACCCATTTGGGCTCCAGCATTTGCTCATACAGCCGTTGGATAACTGGAGCCATCTTGATAAAAGGTGTCCCGGCGATCACCATGAAATCGGCTTGGCGCGGTGATGCCCGAATGACTTCGGCACCAAAACGCGCCACATCATGAGGCGCGGTAAAGGCGGTAGTCATCTCGACGTAACAGCAAGAAATACCGAAGTTATAGGGCCACAGCGAGTTTTTACGCCCCCAGTTCACGGCATCGTGCAGCACATCCTCGACACGCCCCATCAGGATGCCACGCTCGGCCTGTGCGGCTAACGGATCCTCGACGGTTCGAGGTTGTTCCAGGGGGTAACGGTCGTGCTGACCATCCGGATCAATTCGGGTAAGTGAATACTTCATAGGATGACCTCAGGCCGATGGCGGTTGTGAATGGTCCGTTACTGCAGCGCGCCGAGAGCGCACTGGAGCCCAATCCAGAGCTCCGATACGCCACAGATAAATCAGCCCCACCAGCAGCAAGATGATAAAAATGGCGGCTTCTACGAATCCGACCCAACCGCTTTCCCGCACGGAAACCGACCAGGCGAACAGATAGAGGGCCTCGACGTCGAAAATAACGAAAAACATGGCTACCAGATAAAACTTGGCGGAGAAACGCAGACGAGCCGTACCAACAGAGTCCACGCCAGATTCGAACGGTTTGTTCTTGGCGCGTCCGTATGCCTTACCGCCTAGCAATGCTGCCAATCCGATCATGACCAGGCAAATCGTGATGCCGGCCAACATGTAAACGCCAAATGCCCAGTGCTGAGCAACGACCGCTGTTGACATAGCGCTTCCTTAACCCTTGAGAATCAGACAAAAATAAAGGAGATGGGCCAACAAATAACGCCTCAATCTCCGCCCTGCCACTATAGGCGACTAAACTTGTATTTTTTGTGAGTCTTTTCTCGAATTGTAACTTTTGCGTTAAATTCGAGTTAATTTAACTGGGAAATTCAGACACCCTGTGCTAGCGCATTTTTTAACCAGCAGTGGACATGACAAGGTTTAAGATCCCCAATACAACATCATTGTGTTACTGCTGGTTAAAAGAGTAGAAGTAATAACAGACTGTTTTTGAGACATTGCTGGATAAAAGGAGAACCGATGAGCAAATTCTATGAATTTCAACTCGCTAAACTCGATGGGACCTTATTGGACAGCGCAGCATTGCGCCGCAAGGTGGTGTTGATTGTGAATGTTGCCAGCCAGTGTGGCTTCACTAAACAGTATGCGGGGCTGGAAATCTTATCTCGTCACTATGCCGACCGGTTGCTCATATTGGGATTTCCGTGCAATCAATTCGGCAACCAGGAGCCGGGCTCGGCCGAGGAAATAAGCGCCTTTTGTACTTTGAATTATGATGTCACCTTCCCCATCATGGCCAAATGTGATGTCAATGGCGCGAACGCTCACCCACTCTATCAATGGTTGAAGCAGCAGAAGCCGGGACTTCTGGGTATCGAAGCCATTAAATGGAACTTCACAAAATTCCTGCTGGATAAAGAGGGTCAGGTGTTCGGTCGTTATGCACCACAGACGGATCCGGAAGCCTTGGTAGCCGATATCGAAGTGTTATTGAGTCGCTAGATATGGCCGGTAGGCCGAAGTGCGGCGGTTCAGCGTCAAGGGTGCAGCCCGAAGCCATCGAAGGGATCGCGCACATAGCGCACTTCCACTTCCTTGACTTTGGGCCATAGCAGGTGTTCTTTCGCCTGAACCACCAGGTACCGATAACTCTGCTGACCAATGTGGCCCTCGATACTTGCCGCAAGCTCACCCACGACAGAAATAGATCGTCCCTTGGCATAGAGCTCGGGATCCAGCAAGCCGTGAACACGGATGATGAACCGACCCGGAGAGTCTTCTTGTTGTACCGGCTGGCCATTGGCTTTTAGAGGTAAGTAAACCACTTCAATATCGCTGTCTGCTACCTGCACCCGAGTCTGGACAATCAGACCACTCCAGCGCACCGGTTTGCCCAGATACGCAGCTGGTTCCGCCAACGCTTGCGGATAATCGATCAGTGCAGATTCCGGTTGATAGGCTAACTTCTCCGGCACCGAAGAACAGGCAGATGCGAAGAGGACCGCCAAGGCAGCGAGTCTCATAGGACGGACAACGCGACTGACAGCAGAAAACGACATGATTGATAACCCATAAATCGCCATCATCAGGCGTAGAGATCGACGCGCAGCATTTGCTGTAGTTGCTCGCGTTTTTCCTGGCGGGACACACTCTGGTAGGCAAAGGTCGCCTTGCCCTGCCAACCTGAGGGTTGATCATAACTCAAGCGCTCGGCAGCCTGCTCGGCACCCTCGTCGAGTCGCACAATACCCGCCGAGCTTTGGCGACCCGCCGCTTGCTCATCCACCTCATCAGCTTGTGGCGGGCGTGCCGGAGCAACAGCGGTCCGACCAACCGAAGTCAGCTGCTGTAAACTTGTATCCAGCGCACCAATGCTCATCAACCACTCCTGCCTACTGTTCTCAAGGCACCCGGGTATTACACCTAATTATTCGCGACCCGGCAATTTTTTCCAGGTTACTTTATCGCGAAGATAGACGGGAGTCGCCAACTCAGGCGCACACCCCTTGCCTTCCTGCCACGCAGCGACAGCCAAAGGCAACATATCCCGGGCATCGGGTAGATGCTCCGTGTCCAGTGCAAGCTGCTCTGGTACGGCATCGTGTAGCTCTGGATAGGCCGCAAAGCCGGTACCACAGGCCCACCAGCGACCTGGCTCTTGCTCCAGCAGCGCCTTGATTTTCTGCTGTGCAACTTCCGGAGCCAAGACCTCTTCGTCGCACAATGGCGTCATCACCCCAGCTTGTTCGACAAAAGCAGCAAAGTAGATCTCATTCATGCGCGCGTCGATGGCAGCCACCACATAGCGAGCCTGTTGTCTACGCCAACAGCCCTGCGCCAGAGCTGCCAAATTGGAGACCCCAATCAAGGGGCGTTGGGCGCCAAATGCCAAGCCTTGCGCCACGCCGATCCCGATCCGCACGCCGGTAAAGGAGCCGGGTCCCTGGCCAAAGGCGATGGCATCCAGCGCCGTCAGTTCTAATCCAGCCTCCTGCAACAACTCGCTGCACATGGGCAGGATCTTGCGTGTATGCGCCTGTGGCGCTAATTCATACTGAAAGCTGAGTTGCCCATCATGCAGGAGTGCGGCTGAACAAGCCTCGGTCGCGGTATCCAATACCAGAATGTTGGTCATATGATTGATTCTCTATCGATAGCAGCATCAGCGCTGCTCGTGGAGCCATTCTCTGCGACGTTGCCGTAGTGCCAGAAGCGATTGATCGCGGCCAGATCCCGACAACGCGGCATGGGAGGAAGACTTTGCAAAAATGTCGCCCCATAGGGACGATTGACCAGACGAGGATCACACAGCACCAGAACGCCTCGATCCTGAAAATCACGGATCAAACGTCCGACGCCCTGCTTCAAGGTGATGACGGCATCCGGAAGTTGTAACTGGGTGAAGGGATCGCCTCCCTGCAAGCGACAATCTTCCATCCGCGCCTTCAACAAGGGCTCATCCGGCGCGGTGAAGGGCAGTTTGTCGATGATCACGCACGACAGCGCGGCCCCGCGTACATCCACACCTTCCCAGAACGAGGCCGTCGCTACCAGGATGGCGCGGCCGTTATCCACAAACTGGGCCAACAACCGCTGCTTGTTGTCCTCCCCTTGCAGCAACACCAGGCGGCCAACATCACGGCGCAACACCTCGGCAATCTGCCGCATGCTTTGATAACTGGTACAGAGGAAAAACACACCGCCAGGCACCTTGTTAATCACTGGCGTCAGCAATTGCGCCAGCTCCGTGGCGCGACGGGCGAAACCGGTATCCGGCAAGCCGCGAGGAACACAAAGCAAAGATTGCTCGGCATAGGCAAAGGGACTGTCCAGCACCAGTTGCCGCGCCTGAGCGATCCCCAGTTGCTGACTGAAATGACCAAACTCATGGCCCACCGTCAAGGTGGCTGAGGTGAACACCCAGCTGCAACCGGCGCGCATCACTTCGCTATTGAAGCGGTCGGCAATCGACAACGGCGTCACATTGAAAGAAAAATGGATGCGAGTGGTATCAAACCAGTAGGCGGCACCGGGTTGTTCGGTTTGCAGCAGCCGTTCGAGTTTGCCCTGATATTCCACCAGGCGCTCGAAACAGTGATCGAGCCGCTCTCCCCGTCCTAATGCCAGTTTGAGGACATCGTAACAGAGACGTAATGCATCCTTGAGGCGCTGCAAGGTTCGATCAAACAGCGGATTACCGATCCAATCCCGCAGATTGCCCCGTGATGGCTCGATACCGAATGCCAGTCGCTGTTCACGGCATGCCAGCTCGAGTGCATCGGCCGAGCGCGCCAACTGGGCCATGTCGGCGGCTTCGGCACGCTGGGCTAGTAGTATCTCGTGCGCCACATCCAACAGCTGACGACTGGATAAGCTCTCACCGAAATAGCCACTGGCGATATCCGGTAGTTGATGGGCCTCATCGAAAATATAAACGTCGGCATCGGGGATCAGCTCGGCAAAGCCGGTGTCCTTGACCACCATATCCGCAAAAAACAGGTGATGATTGATCACCACTAACTGGGCATCCATGGCCTTGCGACGAGCACGTACTAAATAGCAGTCGTCATAGCGTGGACATTCACGGCCCAGGCAGTTGTCGTTGGTACTGGTGACATGAGGCAGTATGGGTGCTTGTTCCAGCAATTCGGGGATCTCGGCGACATCCCCACTGATGGCGTTGATCGAGTACGTTTTAACGCGTACCAGATCGGCCAACACTTCGGCCTCTTGCAGATGGGAGGTAGCCAGCAGCTGATCCAGGCGATGCAAACACAGATAGTTGGCTCGTCCCTTCAGCAGCGCAACGGGATAGCTATAATCCATGGCCGCCAGCAAGGTTGGCAGGTCGCGGTTATACAACTGTTCTTGCAGTGCTTTGGATCCGGTACTGATGATGACCCGTTTGCCAGAGGCCAATGCTGGAACCAGATAGGCGAACGTCTTGCCGGTCCCTGTCCCGGCCTCCACCATCAATTGTCCGGTCCCGGTAATGGTGTCCGCCACTGCCTCCGCCATCAAACGTTGCGATGTCCGAGGCGCAAATCCGGAAAGCGTCCGCGCCAGTAAGCCATCGGCAGCAAAATAGTCGGAGACAGTCGAGTGATGACCCACAGTGTTATCCAGCGAGAAACGAGGCGGCGATTATAGGAAAAAGTCGGGATAAGACGAAGCAAAATACCAAGCCGGATCAGACAAAGAGATCAACGTGTTCGTTTCCAGTTCCCGGAGGCGCGTCACTGGTTGGATTTTCCGGGTTATCCGCGTCTACGTCGACGTCATCCTCAGCAGGTGGCTTGTGGTGGCGGGGATGATATTCATCCTGCGGTGAATGTTCCGCCGGATCTTTGTGGATTTCGGTCTTGGGTGTCACCGGTTCTTTCTGGATGGCCGGGATATCACGATGAAAGTCGCCCGATCCCGGTGCTAAGGGGGGCCGAGGAAGGATACTAAACAGCAAATCTTGATTAGCCATACAGCCTCCTTAACGGTGCGCCGGAAAAACGGCACTGAGGGCATACTTCTATTATCGGCTGGAACTATCCGTACTGGAGTCATTAATGCGATACATGATACCTTTTCTCGCTCTCTTCCAGACCGACTCGCCTCCAGAGCAACACTCATCCGGCATCACGACGTAGACAGACCTGTAGGTATTTCATGAACGAATTCGCGACCTGTTCCTGGTTACTCTTTGCTTCGTCGTTAATCACTCTGGTTCTGAGCATCTCGGCAGCCCGTCAACATCGAAATCCGGTCGCGTACTGGTTCAGCTGGCTGATGCTGGCCGTCAGTTTTTATAGTTTTGGCTACGGCATGGAATTGGCCTCCGCCACCCTGGCAACAGTCAAATACTGGCTCCGGGTGCAATATCTTGGCATTGCTTTCATACCGGCGCTCATCATGGCGACCGCTCTGAGTTATCGACAGCATCGGCACCCGCCCCTGGTTCTGCTTATCGTATTGCTGGGTATTTCTGCGCTGACCCTGGCCCTGCACTTCAGTAATGATCTCCATCAACTGTTCTATGCCCACATGGCCATCACACATCATCTGGACATGACCATCACCCAGCTCGGTTTTGGCCCCTGGTATTATGTGCATGTGGTGTACCTGAATTTGGCATTACTGCTCAGCAGCCTGATCTTCTTCCGGAGTTGGCATACCGCCCCCGATTATTATCGCCGCCAGGCTGGTGTGATTCTGCTGGGATCCTTGACCCCCTGGCTCAGCTACCTCATCTACCTATCTGGCGCGGCCCCCATGGGTATTGATCTGAGCCCGTTTGGCTTTGTGATCACGGGTCCGCTGTACGCTTACGGACTATTTCGCTACAGCTTCGTCGATCTGACGCCGATCGCACGGGAGCAGGTATTCGATGACATCTCGGACGCGGTTCTGGTGCTGGATATCTACCATCGTCTGGTGGACTTCAACCGCATGGCCCGGCAACTATTTCCAGATCTCTCCACACAAAGTTACGGTGACTCTCTGCAGCAGTTGCATGTAGATCTTGCGTCACTGACCCGCTCTCTGAGCGTGCAGGAATCACAGACTCTCGCCATGGCGGATCGTTGGTTTGAAATACAGCGTCATGACGTGCTCGGCAACCAGCAACGCTGCGTCGGCTATGCCCTGATCTTGCGCGATATCACCGACCGCCAGCGACTGCTGACCCAACTACAAATTCAGGCGGAATATGATGGTCTGACCCAGATCTACAATCGCCGGATGATACTGGAGCAGTTGGAGCAATCCATGGCACAGCTCCGGCACGCCGCAGACACTCTGAGTGTCGCCATGTTCGATATCGACCATTTCAAACAGCTCAATGATAGCCAGGGCCACCAAGCTGGCGACCAGCTACTGCGTGATCTCTGCGCCTTCATCCGCCAGCAGTTGGGCAGCGAGGATCATTTTGGTCGCTACGGAGGCGATGAATTCTTACTGATATTCCGCGACCGGACACTACAAGAAACCCACCAGTTGATGGCGCGGATCCATCAAGGTGTCGGTCAAGCGCTCGGCACCGGGCTGAGTATCGGTATTGCAGGCTTTCAGACTGGCGATTCATCGCAGCAACTGATCCATCGTGCGGACTCCGCGCTCTATCAAGCCAAGCGAGCGGGGCGAAATCGGATTGCGCTCTGCGCCGATGGCTCGTTGGAGCAACCAGTATTCCACCCGTGACTCAGAATGAAGCCATGCTCCCCCTATGAGCATGAATAGTCTTATTCACTGTTATTGAAGTGATATCCAGTTTATTTGCAGCACCATTTTCATATATACCCGTTGTGATGTTGTCATATTTAAAACATCCCACAGATCAAGCTGCAAACAATCCGATAGCCGTTGCACTCTCCTCTTGCAATTTTTAACAGGGTCGGTATGTTGAAGCTCCAGCCGAACAAGGAAACTGGATCGCCGTTATGATTCGTCAACTTCTGAACACTATTCATCACCATCACCACCATCATCCGGAATAGTCTTTCAGGAGGGTGACTGCTGGAAGACACTGACAAGGTGAACTTCCACAAAGCAGCGGCCCAGAGCACAGTTGCAAAACCCTCGGAAGGTCACCACCTCCGAGGGTTTTTTTTTTTAAGAAGGAAAGGAATACATGGAAACCAAACGTCTACGCATTGCCATGCAAAAGTCCGGTCGTCTGAGCCAGGACTCCCAAGCCCTATTCAAGAGTTGTGGTCTGAAGATCAATCTGCGCGAAGATCGCCTGATTGCCCACGTTGAAAATATGCCGATCGATATTCTGCGCGTCCGTGACGACGATATTCCTGGCCTGGTGATGGATGGCGTCGTGGATCTGGGCATCGTCGGCGAGAACGTCCTCGAAGAGACCATGCTGGAGCGTCAGGCGCTGGGGCTGCCCGTTGGCTACAAAGAGCTCAAGCGTCTGGATTATGGCGACTGCCGCCTGTCTTTGGCGATCCCCCACGAGCAAGTGTGGGATGGTCCGGCAAGCCTGGCAGGCGCTCGTATCGCCACCACCTACCCTAACTTACTCAAGCGCTTTTTTGATGAACAGGGCATCAAATTCAAGCCCGTCATGCTCACCGGCTCGGTAGAGGTTGCACCTCGTGCCGGTCTGGCCGACGCCATCTGCGATCTGGTCAGCTCCGGTGCCACACTCGAAGCCAATGGCTTGAAAGAAGTTCAGGTGATCTATCGCTCCAAGGCCACCCTGATCCAGGCAGCTGAGCCACTGGAAGCTCAGAAGCAAGCCGTGATCGACAAGCTGATGCCGCGTCTGCAAGGCATGCTGCAAGCCCGTGAAAGTAAATACATCATGCTGCACGCGCCGAAGGACAAACTGGCTGAAATCAGCGCTCTGCTGCCGGGCGCCGAAAACCCCACCATCATGAATCTGGCCGGTGATACCAATCATGTTGCCCTGCATGTGGTTTCCAGCGAAACCTTGTTCTGGGAAACCATGGAGAAGATCAAGGCCCTCGGTGCCAGCTCTATTCTGGTACTGCCGATTGAAAAGATGATGGAATAAGGGGCTGTTTGATGCGTACTGTGAACTGGAATGATCTGAACCCGGCCGAACGGCGTCAGTTGCTGACACGTCCGGCCATGAGTGGCGCCGATGATATCAGCAGCACCGTCAGCGATATCATCTGTCGTATTCGTTGTGAAGGCGATAAGGCACTCAAAGAGTACACGGCCGCGTTCGACCGCGTTGTCGATGGCAACATACTGCTCAGTACCGCGGCCATTACCGAGGCTTGCGAACGGGTGACTCCGGCGATGAAAGATGCCATCGCCCACGCCTATCGCAACATTGCCACCTTCCATGAGGCACAACAAAGTGTGCCTCTGGCTCTGGATACCCAGCCGGGTGTGCGCTGTGAATTGCACACTCACGCCATCAGTCGAGTCGGCCTGTATGTTCCCGGTGGCAGCGCCCCTCTGGTCAGTACTGTCCTGATGCTGGCCATACCGGCCAAGATCGCCGGTTGCCGCAAAGTGGTGCTCTGTTCACCACCGCCGATCGCCGACGAGATCGTTTATGCCGCTCACCTGTGTGGCGTCAGCGAGATCTATACCATGGGTGGCGCTCAGGCGATTGCCGCCATGGCCTACGGTACCGACACGGTCAGCAAGGTCGATAAAATCTTCGGCCCGGGCAATGCCTGGGTCACGGAAGCCAAGCGTCAGGCCAGCATGGATTTTCGCGGTGCCGCCATCGATATGCCGGCCGGTCCTTCCGAAGTGCTGGTCATTGCCGATGACAGCGCCAATCCGGCGTTTGTGGCTGCCGATCTGCTCTCTCAGGCCGAGCATGGCCCTGATTCCCAAGTCGTTCTGGTCACCCCGAGTGTCACCCTGGCAGAACAGGTGGAGATCCAATTGCAGCAGCAACTCAAGCAACTGAGCCGCGCCGGGATCGCCAGCAAGGCACTGGCCTCCAGCTTGACCATCATCTGTGATGATTTGCCCCAGGCCTGCATCATCTCCAATGACTATGCGCCCGAGCATTTGATCGTGCAGACCCAGGAGCCACGGCAACTACTGCGACGCCTGGAGAACGCTGGCTCTATCTTCCTGGGAGCCTGGACGCCGGAGTCGGTTGGTGATTATGCCAGTGGTACCAACCACACCTTGCCAACCTACGGGTATGCTCGTACGGCTTCGAGTCTCGGTTTGGCCGATTACCAGCGCCGTTACACGGTGCAGGAGCTCAGCGCTGCTGGGTTGCAAGGCTTGGCGAATACCGTCACCACCATGGCCGATGCCGAGGGCCTGGACGCCCACAAGCGCGCCGTCACCATTCGGATGGATGTGATCCGTCAGGAGCAACAGGCATGAGCACCAAGACCCAAACTCCGGCTCCAACCTATCTGACCCAGCTCGCCTGCCAGCGCGTTCAGGATCTGACCCCCTACCTGTCGGCTCGCCGGATCGGCGGTAAAGGACATATCTTCCTCAATGCCAACGAATCACCGAAGAGTGAAGAGTACCAACTCGATTGCAGTCGCCTGAATCGTTATCCGGAATGCCAGCCGCCCGAAGTAGTGAGCCGCTATGCCGCCTATGCCGGCGTCGAGCCAAACCAGGTGCTGGTCAGCCGGGGGTCGGATGAAGCAATTGAACTGCTGATCCGCACCTTCTGTGAGCCAGGACAAGAGGAGATCCTGTTCTGCCCTCCGACCTATGGCATGTACAGCATCAGCGCCGAGACCTGTGGCGTCGGCATGCGGACTCTACCACCGTTGCCTGATTTTCAACCCGATGTGCCTGCCATTATTGCCGCGCTGGCGCAGGGCAAGCCCATCAAGGTGCTGTTCTTCTGCTCACCGAATAATCCGACCGGTACGGTACTGCAACGGGATAAGCTGTTGGCCATTCTCGATGCCACCGCTGGCAAGAGTATCGTGGTGGTGGATGAAGCCTATATCGAGTTCTGCCCAGAGTTTAGTATGGTTGACTTGATCAAGGGTTGCCCCAATCTGGTGATCACCAGAACCCTGTCCAAGGGTTTTGCCTTGGCTGGGCTGCGTTGTGGCTTTACCATTGCCCATCCAGAGGTGATCAGCCTGCTGCTCAAGGTGATCGCCCCCTACCCGATCCCGGAGCCGGTAGCCCAGATTGCCGCCCAGGCATTGTCGGATCGCGGACTCGACACCATGCGCCAACGGGTGCTGTGGCTGAACCGTCTCAAGGCTGAACTGAAGGCCGAACTACTCAAACAACCGTGCGTCAAACAAGTCTTCGATGACCACGGCAACTTCCTGCTGGCGCGGTTCGAAAGTGGCTCCCGGTTGTTCCAGGCCATGGTCGATGCCGGGATCATACTGCGGGATTTTGGCACCAAGCCCATGCTCGAAGAGAGTGTACGCATCACCATCGGTGATGAAGCCGAAATGGCCGCCGTGCTCGACGTGTTAAAAAGCCTGTAACGGCAAGGAGAAGATGGTGAACAAGGAACGCATTCTATTCATCGACCGGGATGGCACCCTCATTGAGGAGCCCATTACCGACAAGCAGGTCGACCGTCTCGACAAGTTACGCTTCGAGCCTATGGTGATCCCGGTACTGCGCGAGCTGCAAGCCGCCGGTTTCAAACTCATCATGGTCACCAATCAGGATGGTTTGGGTACTGCCAGCCTGCCGCTGGAAAACTTCCAGCCGCCGCAGGATCTGATGATGCACATCTTCGAATCCCAGGGCGTGCACTGGGCTGATGTACTGATCTGCCCGCACTTTCCCCATGAGGATTGCACCTGCCGTAAGCCGAAACTGGGCCTAGTCAAGCCGCTGTTACAAGCCGGTAAGCTGGATCACGCCAACAGCTACGTGATCGGCGATCGCATCACCGATGTGCAACTGGCTGAGAACATGGGCATCACTGGAATTCAATACAATCCAGTGAGTTGTAACTGGAATCACATCCGGGATCGTCTACTCGGGCAAGGCCGGACCGCCACCGTGATCCGCAACACCAAGGAAACCGAGATCCAGGCTACCGTCGATCTGGACCACAGCGGCGGCAACCAGATCAGCACAGGTATCGGCTTCTTCGATCACATGCTGGATCAAATTGCGACCCATGCCGGTTTCCGTCTGCAGCTGGCCGTGAAGGGCGATCTGCATATCGATGATCACCACACGGTGGAGGATGTCGGTCTGGCCTTGGGCGAAGCCTTGAAGAAGGCGCTCGGCAACAAGCGCGGTATCGGCCGCTTCGGTTTCGTGCTGGCGATGGATGAAGTCCAGGCCCGGGTCGATGCCTTCCCGGAGTCACTGGTCGAGCAGGAAGTGACCGCGGCACTGGATCTCTCCGGTCGTCCCTACTTCCAGTTCCGTTGCGATGCAGAGTTTGGCCGTGACATGGTGGGTGAGATGGCCACCGAGATGGTGCCACACTTTTTTCGCTCCCTCTCCGATGCGATGGCGATCACCCTGCACCTGTCGGTGAGTGCGGGCAACACCCACCATCAGGTCGAGGCACTGTTCAAGGGGTTTGGCCGTGCGCTACGGCAGGCTATCCGGGTCGAAGGCACTGAACTGCCTTCCAGCAAGGGAGTCTTGTAACATCATGCTGGCACCGCAAAAACTGATCATCATAGATACGGGTTGCGCCAACCTCTCCTCGGTGCGTATGGCCATTGAGCGGCTGGGCATCAACGCCAAGGTCAGCAAGGAGGCCGCCGATATTCGTGGCGCCGACAAGCTGATCCTGCCCGGTGTCGGAACGGCTCGCGCCGCCATGCACAATCTACACGAGCGCGGCCTGGTCGAGCTGGTGCGCGATGCCAAGCAACCGCTACTCGGCTTCTGTCTGGGGATGCAAATGCTGGCTCAGGCCTCGGAAGAGCACATGGGCGGCGAAAGCGATATCGACTGTCTGGGGATCGTGCCGGGTAAGGTCAAATTAATGCAGGTCGGCGATTTGCGCTTACCGCACATGGGCTGGAATCAGGTCGAGCACGATGGCACTCATCCATTGTTCAAGGGGATCCCCAGCGGTAGTTACTTCTATTTTGTGCACTCCTATGCCCTGGAAGTAACAGCCGCGACGCTGGCGACTTGCAACTATGGCGGGCCTTTTACCGCCGTGGTTGGCAAGGATAACTTCCTCGGAGCCCAGTTCCATCCCGAGCGCTCCGGCAAGAGCGGCGCGCGTTTGATCCAGAATTTCCTTGAGCTTTAAGAGGTAGCCATGATTATTCCGGCAATTGATCTGATTAACGGCAAGGTGGTTCGCCTCTATCAAGGCGACTATGGCCAGAAAACTGAATACACCGCCTCGGCTCAGGAGCGTTTCGATCTCTACGTCGCGGCTGGCGCCACCCAACTACATCTAGTTGATCTGGATGGCGCTAAAGATGCCTCTCAGCGGCAGCTCACGGTGATCCGCGAGTTGCTGAAAAACACCCGTGCACCCGTGCAGATTGGCGGTGGTGTCCGAAGCGAGCAGGATGTCAAAGACTTGCTGGATGCCGGTGCCAATCGGGTGGTGGTTGGATCCACCGCCGTCAAAAGCCCTGAGCTGGTGATGGGCTGGATGGAAAAATATGGTGCCGACAAGATTGTATTGGCGCTGGATGTCAACATTGACGCCGACGGCCGCCGCAAGATCGCGGTAGCCGGTTGGCAGCAAGACAGCGGAGTCACCATCGAGGATCTGATCGAGCGCTTTTTACCGGCCGGTCTCACTCATGTACTGTGCACCGATATTAGCCGCGATGGCACCCTGCTGGGCTC
Organism: Pseudaeromonas pectinilytica; assembly: GCF_054780855.1. NCBI lineage: Bacteria > Pseudomonadati > Pseudomonadota > Gammaproteobacteria > Aeromonadales > Aeromonadaceae > Pseudaeromonas > Pseudaeromonas pectinilytica. Next base: position 30,095 of record NZ_BAAGVN010000358.1, on the reverse strand, counting down.
CAATGTCGCGCTCTATCAGTCCCTGGCAGCACAGTACCCGCAGGTGAGTTTCCAGGCGTCCGGTGGCATCGGTGGTATTGCCGATATCGAGGCACTCAAGGGCTCTGGCGTTGGTGGCGTGATCCTGGGGCGTTCGCTGCTGGAGGGCAAATTCACTGCCGAGGAGGCTATCGCATGCTGGCACGGCGCATAATTCCCTGCTTGGACGTGAAAGACGGCGTCGTCGTCAAGGGGATACAGTTTCGCAACCATGAGGTGATGGGTGACATAGTCCCGCTGGCTAAACGCTATGCCGAAGAGGGTGCCGACGAGCTGGTGTTTTATGATATCACCGCCTCCTCCGATGCTCGGGTAGTCGACAAGAGTTGGGTCAGCCGGGTTGCCGAGGTGATCGATATCCCCTTCTGTGTCGCAGGCGGCATCAAGAGTGTCGAGGATGCACGACGCATTCTGGAGTTTGGTGCCGATAAGGTCTCTATCAACTCCCCTGCACTGGCCGACCCCACGCTCATCACAGCACTGGCTGAACGTTTCGGTGTGCAGTGCGTGGTGGTGGGGATTGACTCCTACTTCGATGCTGACACCGGCCATTATCAGGTCAAACAATATACCGGCGATGAGAGCCGCACCCGTATCACCCAATGGACCACTCCAGAATGGGTGACCGAGGTGCAAAAACGGGGTGCCGGTGAGATCGTGCTGAATATGATGAACCAGGATGGCATGCGTAAAGGTTATGATCTGGAGCAATTGAAACTGATCCGGAGTCTGTGCCGGGTGCCATTGATTGCTTCGGGCGGTGCTGGCGAGATGGAGCATTTCCGCGATGCCTTCACGCTGGCCGATGTGGATGGCGCTCTGGCCGCCTCCGTGTTTCACAAGGGCATCATCCCTATTCCTGAGCTGAAAGCTTATCTGCGTAACCAAGGAGTGCAGATCCGTGACTAATTCCGTGCCATTTGATGCAAGTACCCTCGACTGGAACAAGGTAGACGGCCTGATGCCGGTCATAGTCCAACACGTTGCCAGTGGTGAAGTGCTGATGCAGGGGTTTGTCAACGCTGAAGCCTTGAGTCAAACCCTGGCCAGCGGCCATGTCACCTTCTTCAGCCGCACTAAACAGCGGTTGTGGACCAAAGGCGAGAGTTCAGGCCATTTCTTGCAGCTGCGCGCTATCACCACCGATTGTGATCAGGATTGTCTGCTGATTGCCGCCGAGCCCATTGGCCCAACCTGTCATAAGGGAACTGTGAGCTGCTTCGATGGCCATCCGCTACCACCGCTCGGGTTTCTCGCCGAGCTGGAGCAGATCCTGGCCGCGCGTAAGAGTGCCGATCCGGAATCCAGCTACACAGCTCGTTTGTACGCCAAGGGCACTAAGCGCATCGCACAGAAAGTTGGCGAGGAAGGTGTGGAAGTGGCACTTGCTGCCATGGCCAAGGATCGGGAAGAGCTGATCAACGAGTCGGCGGACCTGCTCTATCATCTGACGGTCTTGCTACAAAACGAAGGCCTGCAACTGGCCGATGTCGTCACCCGTCTGCGCGAGCGACACAGCAAGTAATCCAATGGCCACCCGAGGGTGGCCATCTTGAGTTTTCAACATTGGCCGCCGCGAGCGGCCAATTTTTTATCTCCACAGTGCTCAGCCCTGGATCATGACCCGCTTGGGCACCCGGATAAAGAACACCGGCACCACCAGCATCGCCATTAACCAGAACACCTGGCCTTGCACCTGCTGGTAGCCAAAACCTGCTACCGCCGTCAACAGAGCCATTACGACGCCGGCGGGAAATGCTGCATATAACGTCTGCGCCGGGATCACCTGCTCGGCGGGTAATTGCTGGGTCATGTATCGAATAGCACCCAAGTGGCTGACGCAAAAGGTCACCGCATGCAGCAGTTGGGCGACCAATAGCCAGGCCAGTTCGGTGGTGTTGGCTAATAAGGTCCAACGCAGCACACACCCCAGTCCACCGATGAAAAACAGTTGCTGATAGCTGAACCCTTTCAGCAGACGGCGGCTGAGCGCAAACATCCCGATCTCAGCCATCACCCCCAGCGCCCACAGGTAACCAATCACATTTTCGGCATAGCCATGGGCTTTCCAGTACAAGGCACTGAAACCGTAGTAAGCGGCATGACTGCCCTGCAGTAAGGAGACCACCAGCAAAAAGATGAGGAACGACCTATCGGTCAGCAAGGAGCGGAAGCCGATTTTGTTGCCACTGGACGGCGCATCCTGCGGTGCCGGGGCCATCGGTAACCAACTTAACCCGGTCAGCAGCAGCAAGCCCAGAATCATGGCATGCAACACCCAGCTAGCGCCGTAATGCTGGACCAAGGCACCGACCAGCGTCGACCCGACGATAAACGCCGCCGAACCCCACAGTCGGACCTTGCCGTAATCCAGCTTCACTTGCAGCATCATCCGTGCCGCCAGCGCCTCACTCAGCGGCAGCAAGGTGGGATAGATAAAGTTCGCCAGGAGCATCAGCGCCAGCAGTGCCCAGAAGCTATCCACCCAGTAAAAGCCCAGGTAGCAGAGCAGACTCAAAACGGCCAGATAACGACAAGTCGGGATCAATAAACTGGCGCGGTTGGCGCGGCCCATGATCAGCAGGTTACCGGCGAAGCGAATGCCAAGACCCAAGCCAATCAACAAGCCGATCTGCTCCGCGGATATACCTTTTGACTCCAACCACAGGGACCAAAAAGGCACATAAGCGCCGTAGACGAAATAAATTGCAATCAGAAATAGCGATAGCCAGGAAAAAGGGCGCATGAAGAACTCCTGCAAGACAGAGGCGAGGCAGAATAGCAAAAACCCCGCGCCCTGTCAGAGCAATCACCGAGCCGATAAGCGATCAAACGGTGGCAATTAGCGAGTGATAAATCCTTGCCCTTGCAGATACGCCAACATGAAGGGACGGCTCTCCTTACCCAGAATGGCGCGAATTTGTCCGCTCCAGTTCTGCTGCTTGGCATGGGAACTACGGCTGGCGTAATAGTGTTGCATAGTGGCATCGTATTCAGCCAATGCCGCCCGATCCAGTTCGACCGGATAGTGATTTTCATGGAACATCAAGGAAACCGGTAACCGGGGTTTGGTTTCTGCAGGTGTGTCCGGATGCCCCAGGCATAAGCCAAACAGCGGAATGACGTGGGGCGGCAGCCCAAGTAAAGCAGTCACCTCGACGGGATGATTACGCAGCCCGCCGATCAAGACGCCACCCAATCCCAAGGATTCAGCAGCCGTCAACGCGTTTTGTGCCATCAAGCCGGTATCGATACACCCCATCAACAACTGTTCGGCAAACCCAAGTTTAGCGTCTGGAGCAATCTGATAGTTGCGTTGGAAATCGGCGCAAAACACCCAGAACTCGGCGGCCGTCGCGACATAGGCTTGCTCGCCTGCCAGATGTGCTAACTGTTGTCGCAAGGCAGGGTCCGTCACGCGAATGATCGAGACCAATTGCAGAAAGCTGGAGCTGGAAGCCGCACGGGCAGCTTGCAGTATGGCCTCGCGTTGCTCCGGGTCGATAGGTTGTGCGGTGAAGTGGCGAACCGACGCATGGCGGCAGATCAGCTCGATAGTACTATTCATGGTCATAGGATCTCCTTTAGCTACCACTAATGTACTGCAAGCCACCCGTCCGCCCAAGCGTCTTCGAATGTGAGCAAGAGCAAGGCTTGCAAAAAGAATCGTTGCTGAATGACGATCCGCAGATTCTTTAAACAGTCGTTCCACGAACTAGCTCTTATACTCTGTTGGAAACATCTTGCTAACATGCTGGGAGAGTGGCGTTGAATGTACTAATTTGTGATGACTCCGCATTTGCCCGCAAGCAAATGGCTCGCGCCCTACCGAATGATTGGCCCGTTACCCTGCATTTTGCCGAACATGGCCAACAGGGTCTGGAGCAGATCCTCAGCGGCCATGGCGATCTGGTCTTCCTCGATCTCACCATGCCCATCATGGATGGATACCAGGTACTACAAGCACTCAAGGAACAGGAAGTCCGCACCAAAGTGGTGGTAGTTTCCGGGGATATTCAACCCGAAGCCCGTCGCCAGGTACTGGAGCTCGGAGCCCTGGATTTCATCAAGAAACCTTGCAGTAGCGAAGATATTCTTGCGCTGTTGCTACGGCTGGATCTCTATCAGCCCGGTCAGACCGAACTCACCACTCAAGGTGGCGTCAATCTCACCGTTGAAGCCCGAGATGTCTATCAAGAGCTGGCGAACGTGGCCATGGGTCAGGCAGCTGATCTGCTAGCTCGTATGTTGGGGGGATTCGTGATCCTGCCGATCCCCAACGTCAATGTGCTGGAAGTCAGTGAATTGCACATGGCGCTGAATTCAGCCGCCAGTTCCGGCACCCTCTCAGCGGTATGCCAGGGGTTTATCGGCGCCGGCATCGCGGGTGAAGCGCTGGTCCTGTTTCATGACTCCAGCTTCGCCGATTTAGCCAAACTGATGGGTCATACCGACCAGGTCACCAAAAGTGTCGAGCTGGAATTGTTGATGGACATGTCCAACGTGCTGATCGGTGCCTTTTTGCGCGGCTTTGCCAACCAGCTGGACACCCCCTTCAGCCAGGGCCACCCGGTGGTGCTCGGGCAGCACAGGCCCATCGAAGAGTTGATCCAAGCTAACCGTCATCGCTGGCGCCGCACCCTAGCTATCGAGATCAATTATCAAATTCGGGATCACCAGGTGCAATGTGATCTGTTACTGCTCTTCACCGAAGATTCGATTCAATTCATGAACAACAAGATCCTGCATCTGATGTGAGGCGACAGCGATGGAAATCAGAGAATTTCACTGGTTGATGAACATCATCCAAAATCTTGAAGTCGGACTGGTCGTGCTGGATACAGACAATCGCATCCAGGTCTGGAATGGCTTCATGGAGAGTCATAGCAGCCGGTTAAGCTATGAAGTCAAGGACAAGGATCTATTCGAGCTCTACCCCGAACTCGACCGGGTTTGGCTTGAGCGAAAGTTGAATATGGTCAAGACGCTGAACAACAAAGCCTTTATCAGTTGGGAGCAGCGCCCCTTCCTGTTTCATTTTTCCAACTATCGCCCCATTACGGGAACCGCTACGCACATGTATCAGAACATCACCATCATGCCGTTACCGGATTTCACCGGCGAGATCCAGCATTTGGCCATCCTAATTTATGATGTCACCGATCAAGCTGTCGCCCGACTCACGGCTACGCCAGCCTAAACAAAAAGCGGGCATTCAAGCCCGCTTTTTGTTTGTCAGGAAAGCTTGGTCAGCGCGCGACTTGTGACAACAAACGCTGCCACATTGCCTCAACCAGCTTCTGATCTGCATCCTGCAGTTCCCCATTGAGGCAGGCCTGTTGCAATCCACGCAACACGCTCATTTCCACATCGCGGGTATGAGTCCGGCCATGCATTTCACAGTTGGCGACCGCCAGTGAAATATGGCCTCGCAGATAGCCGCTGGCAAACAGTTCATCATCAGAACCATTGGCCACCAAGTTATCAATCTGCGCAAGCAACAGCTGTTCAAATTCAAATATGTTCATGGTTCCGATCACTTGTATAGCGCCAGGGATAAGGCGAATCAGAACGGCCTGAAGGGTAATCAGGCCGAAGGCGCAAATACTGCCTCAGTCATACATTTTTTACCAGTTACCAACGCCTATCGGCGTTATTTTTTTGCTTTTAATGGTCACCTCACGGCAGTTGTTCTCTTCAGCCAGACTGGTAGACTTGGCATCTTTGTTATGGGCTCTAGGATGCCATGTCATCAGCCCGTTAAATACCACCACTACAGGATCTGCTCATGTTTGAATGGTTAATGGATCCCAGCGCCTGGATGGCACTGGCCACGCTGACCCTGCTCGAAATCGTCCTCGGTATCGACAACATCATCTTTATCTCAATTCTGGTCAGTAAGCTCCCCCCCGCCCAGCGACAACGAGCTCGTGTGCTGGGTCTGGCGGGCGCCATGGTCACTCGGGTTCTGCTCCTGCTCTCGCTGGCATGGGTCATGCGCCTGACCTCCCCCTTGTTCAGCATGTTTGACGAAGCCATATCTGGACGGGATCTGATCCTGATCATCGGGGGCCTATTTCTGCTGGCCAAGAGTACTCATGAAATCCATGGCAGTCTGGAGGGTGATGAAGGGGAGTCCAGCGCCAAAACAGGTGCTGCCCATGGATTCATGGCCACACTGGTGCAGATCGCCATCCTGGATATCGTCTTCAGCCTCGACTCGGTGATTACCGCCGTCGGCATGGCCAGCCATGTACCCGTCATGGTGCTGGCGATTATGATTGCGGTCGGTGTGATGATGTTCGCCGCCAAGGCGATCGGTGATTTCGTGGATACGCATCCGACCATCAAGATGCTGGCACTTTCTTTCCTGATCCTGGTGGGTGTCGCCCTAATTGCCGAAGGCTTCGATCTGCACATACCGAAGGGTTACATCTACTTTGCGATGGCGTTCTCACTGGGCGTGGAGATGCTGAACATCCGTCTGCGCAAGAGTTCACAAGCAGCGGTCAAATTGCACAAAAGCGTTAATGAATAAGCAATAGCTCCTGTCGTTAAAAAAGAAGGCCGTGCAATGCACGGCCTTCTTTTTATCTCGATAACAGGAAGTATCGATCAACGGCGCTGGATTAAACCAAGTGCGGAGTGGTCGTGACCACATGAGGATTCTGTGCCCGGTGGCGCATCAGATGATCCATCAGCACTAGTGCCAGCATCGCTTCGGCAATCGGTACGGCACGGATCCCGACACAGGGATCATGGCGGCCCTTGGTGATCATCTCCACTGGATTACCCTGGGTGTCGATGGTATTGCCCGGCACTGTGATACTGGAGGTGGGTTTGAGCGCAATGGTGGCTACAATATCCTGACCAGAGCTGATCCCGCCCAAGATACCGCCAGCATGATTACTGCTGAAGCCTTCCGGGCGCATCTCGTCTCTATGCTCGGAGCCCCGTTGCTCGACCACCGCAAAGCCGTCGCCAATCTCGACTCCTTTAACCGCGTTGATGCCCATCAACGCATGGGCGATATCCGCATCCAGACGATCAAATACCGGTTCACCCAAGCCAACCGGCACCTGCTTGGCCACCACCTGCAAACGGGCACCAATCGAGTTGCCCTCTTTCTTCAACTCGCGCATGAATTCATCCAGCGCCTCCAGCTTATCCGGATCAGCGAAGAAAAAGGGATTCGTTTCTATGATGTCTCGCTCATGGCGCTCAGCCTTGATCGGACCGAGTTGAGTGAGAAAGCCGTAAATTTCAATGCCGTAAGCCTGCTTCAGATACTTCTTGGCAATGGCACCAGCGGCCACCCGCATCGCCGTTTCCCGCGCCGAAGAGCGACCACCGCCCCGGTAATCCCGCACCCCATATTTCTGATGATAGGTGTAGTCGGCGTGGCCCGGACGAAACAAGTCCTGAATTTCGGAGTAATCCTTGGAGCGTTGATCGGTATTCTCGATCAGCAGACCAATCGAAGTGCCGGTGGTTTTGCCTTCAAAAACTCCAGAGAGGATCTTGACCTCATCCGGCTCTCGGCGCTGGGTGGTAAAGCGCGAAGTCCCTGGCTTGCGTCGATCCAGATCATGCTGCAGATCCTCGACGCTCAATTCCAATCCTGGTGGGCAACCATCCACGATGGCACCCAACGCCAGCCCGTGACTCTCGCCGAAGGTCGTCACGCGAAAGAGTTGACCCAAGCTATTCCCTGCCATAAATCCTTAACTCCTGTACGCGGCGAACTGGTCGCGACAAGCATCCAGTTGCGCCTTGGTCATTACAAAAACCCCATGGCCGCCCTGCTCAAACTCGACCCAGGTGAAAGGCACATCCGGGTACTGGGCCTGCAAGTGGACATAGCTATTGCCTACCTCCACCACCAAAATCCCCTGTTCGCTCAAGCGATCACCGGCTGTTGCCAGGATCCGCTTCGCCAGGATCAAACCATCCTCTCCTGCAGCCAACGCCAACTCAGGTTCATGCCGAAACTCATCCGGCAGATCAAACATATCGTCCGCATCGACATAGGGCGGATTAGAGACAATCAGATCATAAGTCAGACCTGCAGGCAGATCGTTCATCAGATCGGAAGCCATCGGCACCACCTGCTGCTCCAAGCCATACATCTCGATATTGATCTGGGTGACATCCAGCGCATCCGGGGAAATATCGATAGCATCGACTTCCGCCTCTGGAAAGGCTTGTGCCAGCGCGATGGCGATACAGCCAGAGCCTGTACACAAATCCATCACCCGCAGCGGCTCATGGTTCAGCCAGGGCGCAAAGCACTTGCCGATGAGCTCACCAATCGGCGAGCGCGGCACAATCACCCGCTCATCGACGTAAAATTCCAGCCCGCAAAACCAGGCTTTGTTGGTCAGGTAGGCGGCGGGGATCCGCTCCTCCACCCGACGAGCCACCAGTTCGGCCACTTGTTGGCGTTCGGCTCGGGTCAGACGCGCGGTGCGGATCTCTTCGCTGATATAGGGCGGCAGATGCAGGGTCGGTAAAATCAGCTGTACCGATTCATCCCAAGCATTGTCGGTGCCGTGGCCATAAAACAAGCCCGCTCCATTAAACTGACTGACCGCCCAGCGCATCATGTCGTTGACGGTACGCAGCTCACTGACCGCCTCATCGATGATAATCTTTTCCAAAACCGCCTCCGGGTCGAGTAGAATTCGGGATACTTATCCCACTACAAAGTGCAGATACCTGATTAATGAAGAAAAATACCGATCTCGATGAACAGGATCTGGCGCTGTTCCGCGAGGCCGTGGCGGGTACCCGCCAAATTAGGCAGGATACCATAAGTCCCACCCACAGGACGGTCAAGCAGAAAGCGCTGCAGCGTGAAGTCCGCGAAACCCTGGGGGTAAGCCATTACTTTTCCGATGAATTTGTTCCTCATCTCAGCGAAGAGGGGCCGATGCGCTATGTGCGCAGCGATGTTTCCAGCTTCGAAGTCAAGCGACTCCGCCGCGGTGATTACTACCCCGACATGTTGCTGGATCTGCATGGCCTCTCCCAGCAACAGGCCAAGTTGGAGATCGCCGCCCTGCTAGAGGCCTGCCGCCGCCAGCAGATCCGTTGTGCCTGCGTCATGCATGGTCATGGCAAGAATGTGCTCAAACAAAAGGTACCGCTCTGGTTAGCCCAACATCCGCTCGTTGAAGCCTTTCATCAGGCACCCCGGGAATGGGGCGGTGATGCCGCCTTGCTGGTGCTGATTGAGCAAAGCGACGCGGCGGCGGCGTCTTTCAAACGTTAACCGAGATCCGGGATGGCGCTCGACTTCTCGGCATGGATCAGGATATTGCGCGGTGTCAGCTCCCAGGCACAAAATTGACTGAGTTCCACCTGATAACCTTGCTCCTGTAAAAACAGCGCCCGATCCAGCACCAGCCAAAGTTCGAGGGGGCGCCGGAACAGATGCCGCACCAGTTCCATCCTTGCCATCACTGGCAGTCGCTCGGCACCGGCTTGCTCGTAACGGGCGACTCGCTCGGCTGTCATATCATCAGTCAAGACTAATCCCTTGGCAGCCAGCGCCCAACTCACAAAGTCGCTAAAGGTTCCCGATAGCCAGCTTTTCTGCAGATTAGGGACCGGAAGATACTCATCAACTCCGCGAATATCCCGCTGCAACAGATCAAAGCCCAGCCGCCAGGTGAGTTCAATCTGCCGCAAACGACGCACCCGTTGTCCTGCGGTGACCGTTTCTTGCACTGTCATGCGCAGATCCTGAGTTGTCAGCTGCAGCGGACTATTCTTGCCTGCTTCCGACATCGGCTGATAGTTCGAACCTTCAATCAGATGATAACAACAGGGGGAAATACTCAACGCCCGGGTCTGCTGCAGGCTTGCCACCTCGAGCAAACGCATATGCAAGGCGCCACAGGCATGCAAGGCAACGGCATGCTGCTCTGGCCTGATGAGCTCCCTTGCTGCCGCCGAAAATGCATCGGCACAGACAAAATCCATAGGGACCTTGGCGCGCTTGGCCAAGCGTTGGCCGGCATCGCAGAGTTCTGACTGCCACTCCAGACTGAGGACCGATTGCCCCGACTGAAAACCCAGCAGACGCCCCAAGTGCCCCTTCCCCGCGCACCACTCCAGTACGGGGCCGCGCACGCCGGGCAGCGCAGCAGCAAAATGGCGCAACTGCTGCCATTTACGTCCAGGAATATAGTTGCCCAACACCTCGGGCACCGGCTCGGGAACTTTCGAGTTCAATGGCAGGGCACAGAGCGCGGAGAATTGCTCAATCTCAGGAAACCAGGGCGTCAGCAGTGCCATCAAAGGGGTTGGAGCGGCCTCCAGCGCAAACACTTGCTCAGGCGATAACTGATCGAGAAATGTCGCCAGCTCTGGAGCGCTCTCACGCCAGCAGTTGTCACGCCAATGAAACGGCTGACACTGCCAGAATGGCTGATAGCGAGTCAGCAGCTGATCCAGGGCTTCAAAACGGCGATAGAGCATCAATTTTTTCCCGCTTGCAGGCATAGCCAAAGGTTGGCCAGTCTATCGGGCAAAATGGCTGATCACCAGTTGCATGCAACACTTCTTTATTATGTTGCCAAGTAGCATAATATTGAGACTTTCAGCTAGAAAAACACTATTCCATGACCATTGATATTACCAATATGCTCCACATGAATGAGGTTTTGCTGATCTTTGTGGTGCTCGGGATCGGTTTGCTGGTCGGCAAACTGCGCATCGGCTCATTTCAAATCGGCAATACCATAGGCGTGCTGTTTACCGCCTTGCTGTTTGGTCAGTTGGGTTTCAGCCTCACCGGTAGCGCTGGCAACATTGCATTCATGCTGTTTATCTTTGCCGTTGGCATAGAAGCAGGCCCCCATTTTTTCAGCGTCTTTTTACGGGATGGACTGCGCTATATCAGCCTGGCACTGGTCATTCTCACCTCAGCCCTGCTACTGACGTTCGGGCTGGCAAAACTATTCGATCTAGGACCGGGTCTGGCCGCAGGCATTCTTGCCGGAGCATTGACTTCCACTCCGGCGCTAGTCGGCGCCCAGGACAGTCTGCAGAGTGGCTATCTCAGTATTCCGCACAATACCAGCATCAGTCAGCTACTGGATAACATGAGCGTCGGTTATGCCCTTACCTATATGATTGGTTTGCTCGGGTTGATGCTGGTGGTGCGCTATCTCCCGGGACTGTTCAAACTCGACTTGTGTGAAGAGGCCCATAAGATTGCCCGCGAGCGAGGTCTTTCCGATCAATATGGCCGCAAGACCTATTTGCCGATCATTCGCGCCTATCGGGTCGGAACCGAATTGTCGGAGTGGATTGGCGGACGCACGCTGCGCGAAACCGGTATTTATCCCCACACCGGCTGCTATGTAGAACGCCTGCGACGCAATGGCATTGTGGCGGCGAGCCCGGATGGGAATACCGTGATCCAGGAAGGTGACGATATAGCCCTGCTCGGTTATCCCGAAAGCCACGAGAAACTCGATCTGAGTTACCGCAACGGCAAAGAAGTGTTTGATCGGGATCTGCTGGATCTGCAGATCGTGACCGAAGAGATAGTGGTCAAAAACGACAACTATGTCGGTAAGTATCTCATCGAGCTCAATCTGACTGGCAAGGGTTGCTTCTTGAATCGTATTGTTCGTTCACAGATCGAGATGCCACTGGATCGCAACATCATGCTGCAAAAAGGCGATGTACTGCAGATCAGTGGCGAAAAGCACCGTGTAGAGCGCCTCGCCAGCCGGATAGGTTTCATCAGCATTCACAGTCAAGCCTCCGATCTGGTGGCCTTTAGTACCTTTTTTGTCTGTGGTCTGCTCATCGGCAGTATCTCGCTGGTGTTCGGTCCTTTTCAATTTGGGCTCGGCAATGCCGTAGGCTTGCTACTCGGCGGCATTTTCATGGGTTATCTGGGCTCGACCCATCCGACCGTGGGTTACATCCCATCTGGTGTACTGCGCTTTATCAAGGATCTGGGATTGACGCTGTTTATGGCCAGCATAGGACTCAAAGCCGGTGGCGGAGTCATCAGCCACCTGAGTGACAATGGACTATTGGTGCTGGTTGCCGGTGCCGTGGTGGCCGTGCTGCCGGTACTCATTGGCTATCTGTTCGGTATTCATGTGCTGAAGATGAATCCAGCGCTGCTGCTGGGCGCCATCACCGGAGCCCGGACATCGGCACCAGCCATGGAAGTGGTGAACAGCATGTCGGGGAGCTCGATCCCCGCCTTAGGCTATGCTGGCACCTATGCGGTAGCTAACGTGTTATTGACGCTAGCCGGAACTCTGATCATTGCCCTCTGGTTCTAGGCGTGGAATTCATATGCATGGACTCTGCATCGAGTGGTGGCGATAGTGGGGATTCAACACCAACAAAACGGGCTGCCATTGGCAGCCCGTTTTTCAAATCTGTGGTCATCAAACTCCGAAGCCGTTCCGTTACGCCGCATTCGAGAGTTGGCTAATGGTGGAATTCACCTCGGTAACGGTATTTTTGTGCACATGATCGGCCGTTGCAGGCATCACCAAGTGCCCCTTGTCAAACTCGTACCCACCGCGCCCCTGAATATAAATGCGCCCCTTGAAGAAGGTTTTCACGTACTTGGCAATCATGAACGGCAAGTATTTTTTGAAAATTCTCATAGTTATTCACCTTTTCTCGTACCACGCAATCTTAGGCATAGATTAGCGAGAAAAGTTCCGTCTGGATGAGATATCAATCTGCAAAAACGCAAAATCTAACAATTAAATGCGTTAAATCGGTCGCAATCACAGATTTTTCAGCAAATGTGGCGCCTGTTGCCACAGCAGGGTCCCCGTGGAATCATCGATTTCAACGGCGGCCATGGCCGAGGTGACAAACATGGGCGGTACTTGCACCGGACAGAGCTCAGCCACCAGATATCCCACCAGCGGCAAATGACTAATCACCAACACAGTGGCGATGTCATCCTGCAGGGCCAGCAGCTCATCCACCACACGGCTGGCACGGCCATGGGGAACCAGTTCAGCGAGGGTTTCGACCTTGGCCCCCGGAAACAGGTCGCTGATGGTTTGCCAGGTTTGCTGAGCACGCAAATAAGGACTCACCAATACCAGATCCACCTGTGGAAGCTGCGACTGTAGCCAGTTGGCCATATTCCGGGATTGCTGACGCCCTGTAGCAGTCAAGGCACGAGCGGCATCATCATCGGCACCGATAACGGCATCGCCGTGCCGCATAATCACGATTTTCATCGATAGGGTTCCCAGAAAAGACACAAGAAAACAGCGCGAGTTTACTGGCTTAGTGCTGGCTTCACAATGGGCGGCTCTCGCAGAAACGGTTTGCGCCCCCGTCGGCACCAGTCAATAATAACCCTGTAGATCAATAAAATGAGCGTATCCATGGGTCATCAAATCCTGCGTGTGCATACCAGTCCGAATGATCATCGCGCCTACCGTTACCTGACCCTGCCCAATCAGCTGCGAGTTTTGCTGATTGAAGACCACAAAACCGAGAAATCAGCCGCCGCCCTCGCCGTCAATACCGGTCATTTCGATGACCCGGGGGCACGACAGGGGATGGCTCATTTTCTGGAACATATGCTGTTTCTCGGTACCGAAACTTTCCCGCGGCCGGGGGAATATCAGGAATTTATCAATCGGCACGGCGGTAGTAACAACGCCTGGACCGGCACTGAATTTACCAATTATTACTTTGACCTCCAGCACGAGTGGTTTGCCGAGGGGTTGCAGCGTTTTGCGCAATTTTTTATCTGCCCGACCTTTGATGCCCAACTCGTCGATAAAGAGCGCAACGCCATCGACTCCGAGTTTCGGCTCAAACTGCAGGATGATGTCCGCCGGACCTATCAGGTGCACAAGGAAACCGTCAATCCGGATCATCCCTTCGCCAAATTTTCGGTCGGCAACTGGCAAACACTCGGCGATCGGCCGGATGAGTCGATCCGCAATGAATTGCTCCAGTTTTATCATGAGCATTACAGCGCCGATCGCATGACCCTGGTGGTGCAATCCAATGCCTCCCTGGCGCAACAGCTGCAGTGGGTAGAGACCTATTTCTCAGCCATTCCCGAGCGGGAAATCGCGCGCCATGCCATCCAGACGCCGCTCTATCGGCCACAAGATATGGGGATCCGCATCGAGATCAAACCGGTGCGCGAAAGCCGGAAGCTGGTGGTCAGTTTTGCCCTGCCCAGCATAGAGCCCTTGTATCGCACCAAACCGCTGACCTTCATCAGTCACCTGTTGGGCTACGAGGGTAAGGGCAGTCTCTATTCCTGGTTGAAACACCAAGGCTGGGTGAACACCTTATCCGCCGGTAGCGGTGTCGGTGGTAGTAATTTCAAGGACTTTTGTGTCAGCTTCGGCTTGACCCCGGAAGGCGTTCACCACGAAGGCAGCATCATCGAACTATTGTTCGGTTATCTGGCTCTGATCCGTAAGCAAGGGGTTGAGGCCTGGCGCTACCAGGAAAAACGTCAGGTTCTAGATGCCATTTTTCGCTTCCAGGAAGGCAATCGCGCCATCGACAACGTATCGCACCTGGCGGTGAATATGCACCACTATGCCCCGGAACATATAGTGTCCGGGGACTATCTGATGGAAGAGTTCGATGCCGAACAAATCCATCACATGCTCGACTATTTGACGCCAGATAATATGCGTATTCAGCTGGCAGCCCCTCATGTGAAAACCGATCGGGTAGCCCGCTGGTATGACACGCCCTACCGAGTACAAGCGATAGAAAGTACCTGGCTGCGGCGCTGGCGTGACCCGGCGCCGCTGGATGGGCAACTGACACTGCCCGAGGCCAACCCCTTCATCTGTGATCGCCTGGAGCCCCATGGGGTGGATCCTGTCTACCCGGTGCCGCAATGCCTGATTGAGCGCGCAGGTATGCGCGTTTGGCATCTCCATGATCAGGAGTACCCGGTGCCGAAGGGAACCTTGTTCGTGGCGGTCGACAGTGAACATGCCGTACGTTCAGCCCGGCATATCGCCTTGATGCGGCTGACGGTGGAATTGCTGATCGATCATCTCAATGAGCTGACCTATCCCGCGGAAGTCGCCGGACTCAGTTACGACATCTATGCCCACCAAGGCGGCTTCACCCTGCAGCTGTCCGGATTCAGCAGCCGGTTGCCCCGCTTGTTGGAGCTGATCCTGAAGAATCGCACTTTTGGCCGCGTCGATCCGTTGCGCTTCAATATCATCAAGCAGCAACTGTTGCAGAACTGGCAAAACCAGAACAAGGGACGGCCGATTTCCCAGCTGTTCACCCATCTGACCTGTGTGTTGCAACCGAACAATCCGCCGATTGAGCAACTGATCCCCCACCTCACCGAGCTCACCCACAGTGAGTTGCCGGAATTTGTGCGTCAGCTGTACAAAGCGGTCCACCTGGAGGTGCTGGCCCATGGCGATTGGCTGGAAGAGGAAGTACGACAAGTCGCAGGGCTGCTGGAGCGGGAATTGACACCCTTGAGCCTACCCAGCCGTGAAACCCGGCGTCGCCTGGTCGATATCAGCCAGCGCGGAACCCTGCGCAGGGAACTGGCTTGTGCCCATCAAGATTCGGCACTGCTCATCTACTACCAATCCCCTTCGTCTCATCCACGGGATATCGCCTGTTTCACCCTGGCAAATCACTTGCTGGCCTCGACGTTTTTTCATGAATTGCGGACCCGCCAGCAGCTCGGTTATGTCGTTGGTACCGGGAATTTACCCCTCAATCGTCACCCGGGGTTGATCCTGTATATTCAATCCCCGGTGGCCGGTCCGCAGGAGTTACTGGATGCCATCGAACTCTTTATCGATGACTTCTATCTGGTGCTGATGGAATTATCCGAACAGACCTGGCAAGAGAGCAAACAAGGTCTGCTCGGTCAGTTACAGGAGAAGGACGCCAATCTGCGGACCCGCAGTCAACGCTTGTGGGTCAGCGTGGGTAGTCGGGATTTCCACTTTAATCAACGGGAGAAAGTTGCCGAGGCGGTTGCCCACATGAGCCGGGCCGAGATGATTCGGTTCTTGCGCTCGTTGCGCAGTAGCCGCGCCGATCGGGTCATCTTGTGCAGTTACGGGGACCCGCATCAGGATGGAAACCGGATCCAAGAGGGTGAATTGATTGAAGATCTGGAGTCATTTCAGCGTCACAGTCGTAAATTCTGCAACGTCTAACCTGAACCACCGGGGCAAGATTGCCCCGGTGGTTGAACCTTGCTCGCACCTCGCTGTTCTGATCCCGCCACGCTCAGTGCTCCTCGCCAGTTAAGCCCCCATGGGGATAAAATAGCTCTCCGGCTTCGGCGCGGCGCAACAAGCCGGCACAGGGGGCAAAACGCTCGCCATAATGACTCGCCAGCTCCTGCATCCGGATCACCACCGAGGCCGCACCGCGCTGATCCAGGTAGCGGAAGGGCCCACCGGTAAAGGGTGGAAAGCCTATCCCGTACACAGCCGCCAGATCGCCATCCCGTGGTGAGGCAATCACCTCATCATCCAGGCATCTCACAGCTTCGTTGAGCATCAACAGCAGACAGCGATCGACGATGAGTGATGCTTCGAGACGTTTCACCGGCAAGACCTTGAGTAGATCATAGAGCCGGCTGTCGGCGATTTTTTTCCCTCGCGCCGGATAGCGGTAGAAGCCTTGCTGGCTCTTGCGTCCCTTTCGGCCATCCGCCAGCATGGTTTCTAATACCGGACTCGGCGTGAAACGCGAACCATGGGCTTCGACCAGGATAGGACCTATCTTCGCGGCTACATCAAGCCCTACCTCATCCAGTAGGGCCAACGGTCCCACCGGAAAACCGGCATCCAGCAGCGTCTGATCAATATCGGTAATCGTCTCGCCTTCCAGCAGCAGAGTCACGGCTTCATTCATGTAGGGGGCCAGGATCCGGTTGACATAAAACCCGGCACAATCCTGAACCACAATCGGCGTCTTGCCCTGCGCACGGGCGAGCGCCATAACAGTGGCCACCACCTCAGGCGCGGTTCCTGAGTGGGGAATGACCTCGACCAGCGGCATCTTTTCGACTGGGCTGAAATAGTGCAGCCCCACCACACGAGCCGGATCCGGCGCTCCCTCGGCGATCTGACGGATCGGCAACGACGAGGTATTGCTGGCAAAAATGGTCGCCCCATGACCGGCTGACTGCACCTCTGCGACCATCTGGCGTTTGAGCGCCAGATCTTCAAACACCGCCTCCACCACCACATCGAGTCGCTGGAAACCCCGATAATCGATGCAACCGCTCAACCGTGCCAACTGCTCACGGTAGCCGACCTCACTGAGCCGCCGTTTGCTCAGCTGGCGCTGCAAGGCTTGCCGGGAATGGCTGATGGCCCGATCCACTGCATCATAGCGAGTATCCTTGACTCGAACCGGCAGTTTTGCCTTATCCACGGTGACATGGGCGATCCCGGCCCCCATCAATCCGGCACCCAGTACGCCTACACGTCGCACCGGGAAGGGTTCAGCCCCTTGGTAAGCTTTCTCTTTTTTGTGCGCCGTACTGGCGTGGAATAGGCTCCGTAGCGCCTGAGATTCGGCCGAGAGCACCAGTTGGCCAAAGTTTCGGGCTTCCGCCTCCAATCCGGCACTCGTCCCCTGGGCCAGACCGATTTCCACCGTCGCCAGCAACTGTTCGGCCGCCGGGTAATTGCCGCGGGTCTTGGCCCGAGTTTGCTTGCTGGCTTGAGCCATCAACCAGCGTCGCAGGGGTGCACACTCGCCCATCAAGCGTTGCGTCCAGGGCATACGCGACCGCCGTTTGCCTTTGCCAATCCAATCGGTGGCGGCCTGCAGCAGTAGCGGTGTTGCCACGCGCACATCGGCAAGCCCCAACTGGCAAGCGCTCCGACCATCGACTTGGCGGCCGGTCAGCATCAGATCCAGCGCCTTGGGCAGGCCGATCAAGCGCGGTAATCGCTGGGTTCCCCCGGTACCCGGTATCAGTCCGAGCTGGATCTCCGGTAACCCAAGGCGGGTTTGCGGCGACTCGGTGACCACACGGTAATCGCATGCCAAGGCCAGCTCCAGGCCACCGCCCAGGCAGGAGCCATCGATAGCGGCAACCACCGGGAACGGCAAACTGGCCAGGCGGGTGAATAGTTGCTGTCCTTGCGCCGCTAATTGCTGCGCCTGTTCGGCACTGGTGCAGCCGTCCAGCATATGGATATCGGCACCGGCGATGAAATTGCCCGGTTTGGCCGAGTCGATGATCAGGCCCATGATGCTGGTATCGCTCTGCCAACGGCTCAGCAAGGCCGCAAACTCAGGGATCAGTGCTGCCTGCAGGGTATTGACACTTTCCCCCTGCACATCGAATGTCAGATGAATAATGCCGGTCGGTTCGACCTCGATACGGAAAAATTGGCTCATTCTGCAACCTCCCAAATCATGGCGACACCCAAACCACCCGCCGCACAGGCGGTGGTTAACCCAAGCCCACCTCCCCGGCGTCGCAATTCCCGCACCGTTTGCAAAATCATGCGGGCTCCCGTCGCAGCAAACGGATGTCCATAGGCCAAGGAGCCACCCAGCACATTGAATCGCTCCGGATCCACCTCACCCAGGACCCGCTCTTGCCGTAACACGTCGCGGGCAAAGCGTTCATCTGCCATCAACTTCAGGTTACACAGCACTTGAGCCGCAAAAGCTTCGTGCATCTCCACCAGAGCCATGTCGCTAAGTTGGCAGCCACCACGGGCCAAGGCCTGGGGGATGGCATAGGTAGGGCCGAGCAGCATGTCTTGTTGCACCGGCAACCCGGCGAAGGCATAGCTGCGTAAGAAAGCCAGCGGGGTAAAGCCCAGCGCAGCAGCCCGTGTTTCGGTCATCAGTAGCAAGGCGGCAGCGCCATCGGTCATCGGCGAGGCATTTGCGGCCGTCACAGTGCCATATTGGCGATCAAACACCGGCTTGAGCCGTCGGTAGCTGGCTTCGTCAGAGTCAAAGCGGATGCAGTTATCCCGCAACAAGGGCTCATGACGGCCACCACACAGGATCGGGGCCACCTCCTCGGCAATATCACCGCGTTCCCAAGCGGCGGCGGCTAATGTATGGGAGCGATGAGCAAAGGCGTCCTGCTCTTCGCGGCCGATGCCATGTCGCTGCGCCATCTGTTCGGCACTCTGTCCCATGCTCAACCCGGTCGAGTATTCTGCCACCGCGGGGGCCACCGGTTTGAAATCGGCCAGCCGCAACTGACTAAGGAGTCGCAGGCGCTGGGGCAGCGTGCGTGCTTTGCTCAGCAGTAACAGGGTTTGTGCCAGCTTGGCCGTCACCCCGACCGGTAGCACCGACGAAGAATCGGCGCCACCGGCAATGCCCACTTGGCAGCGGCCTGCCAGCATGGCTTCAGCCACGTTGGCAACAGCCTGGAAACTGGTGGCGCAAGCACGGCTGACACTGTAAGCATCGGTGGCCACATCCAGTTGGGATCCCAGCACGATTTCGCGAGCAATGTTGGGGGCGGCCGGCATCTGGATCACTTGGCCAAAGACCAGCAAATCCACCACCGCCGGATCCACACCCGTGCGCCATATCAATTCATCGACCACCTGGCGGCCTAACTCCACGGCCGGTAATCCCAGATAAGCCGAGGCCTGCCTGGCAAATGGACTCCGCAAACCGCCGACCAGGGCAATCCGTTCACCCTGTGCCGTACGTAAACATGAAGCTCGGGTCATAGCATGCTCCTGCTCAAGAGAGGTCAGACCATTTCTGATACCATGATTTAACGGTATTTTTACAACTACTTATTCAGTCTGGCTCACAATGTGACGCGCTGCCTCAATTGCAGCCTGCCCATTATCCGGGTCCAGTAGTAAGATAGCGCCGTTTAAGGATGAACTAAGGCGTTGATATGTCGAGACAAGTGATAAATGCGGTGCGAGCCTACCTCAATGAGCAGGTTGTTGGACAACCCGAGCTGGTCGATGGACTGATCACAGCGCTGCTGGCCGATGGCCATATCCTGGTCGAAGGTCCTCCGGGTCTCGCCAAGACCCGGGCGATCAAGATGCTCGCCAACTGCATCGAAGGCCGTTTTCACCGGATCCAGTTCACGCCGGATTTGCTACCCGCCGACTTGACCGGGACCGATATCTATCGCCCGCAAGATGGCAGTTTTGTGTTCCAACCCGGCCCGCTGTTTCATCATTTATTGCTCGCCGATGAAATCAACCGCGCCCCGGCCAAGGTACAAAGTGCGTTGCTGGAAGCCATGGCCGAGCATCAAATCACCATAGGGCGTAAAAGCTACCAACTGCCCGAGTTGTTTTTGGTGATGGCTACCCAGAACCCCTTGGAACAAGAAGGCACCTATCCCCTGCCTGAGGCCCAGCTCGATCGCTTCATGCTGCATTTGCAACTCGGCTATCCGGATGCCATGACCGAACTGTCCATCCTGCGTCTCAACTACGCCGAGTGTGCTCAGCAAGCCGAGATCACGCCACCGCGCCTGACTCAAGAGCAGCTGTTTTCCACCCGCCAGGAAGTACTCAAAGTCAAACTGGCTACGGCGATCGAGAACTATATTGTCACCCTGATCATGGCGACCCGCCGACCCCTGGGCTACGACGCCGAGCTGGCCCGCTGGCTCAGTTATGGTGCCAGCCCACGGGCGACCATGGCGCTGGCCCGTTGCTCACGGGTTCGAGCCTGGTTGCAAGGCCGCGATTTTGTCACCCCGGACGATGTGCAGGCCTGTGCCTATCCGATACTGCGTCACCGACTGATCCTGAGTATGGAAGCCGAAGCCGATGGCATCGATGCCAACAAGGTGATCGCCCGCCTGCTGCAACGGGTCGTCGTGACATGAACGATGGCATTGCCTTGAGTCTGGAGCAGTTACTGCGCCCGCCCACGCTGGCACAGCTGCTGCCCTCACGCCAGGTGAGCGGCCAACGCACGGGTCTCCATCAGGCCAGCAGTAAGGGCCGCGGGATGGAGTTTGCCGAAGTGCGCCCCTACCTGCCGGGGGATGATGTGCGCAGCATCGATTGGCGCATTACCGCGCGCACCGGCAAACCGCACACCAAATTGTTCCGTGAAGAGCGGGATCGCTGCGTCTATACCTTGCTGGATCTGGATCCGGCCATGTATTTCGGCTCGCAAGGGCAACTCAAGTCCCGATTAGCCACCATCTTGGCCGCCGCAACCGCGTGGCAGGCACTGGAGCAGGGCGATAAAGTCGGCGGCGTGATCCTGTTGGGAGCAGAGCCCATTCGGCATAGTCCGGCGGGTCGCCGCAAGGATCTGCTGATGTGGTTGCAACAACTGTTGCAGGCCTATCAGCTGGGATTGACGCGGCCCGAGCCGCTGCTGAATATGACCGAAGGACTCAAACTACTCAGCCGAACGGTGCGCCCCGGCAGTCTGATCCACCTCATCAGCGATTTTTACCGCATGAGTGACAGCTCTTGGCTGTGGCTAAAACGCTTGAACAAATCCCATCAGGTGCACTGCTACCAAATCATGGACCGTTTGGAGGCGCAGCTGGTCGGTCAGGGAACTCTGGCCGCCGACAATGGCCGACAACAGGGCTTTCTGACCAGCCATGATGCCCGATTCATCCAGCATTACCGCCAGGTCGGTATGCATCGGCAACATGGCATAGTGCGTCAGCTGCGGGAGTCCAGTCAGCGATTTTACTGTCTGGATACCAGTCATCCGCAGAAGCGGGCGGCAGGAGCCACCCCATGAGTTATCCGCTGCAGCAGCTCAAGGATATTCATCCTGGCCCGCCACCGGCAGCCGATCTTCTGACCGGAGCGCTCAGCCTCACGCTGGTCTGTATCCTGCTGGCTGGCTTGGGCTTCTTGTGGTATCGGCTGTGGCCCCTGGTGCAGGCTTATCGACAACTGGCTCGATTATCACGTCAGGCGAAGTCGCAACACCCCGACTGGGTGCCCGCACTCAATCACTGGCTGAAGGCAACTGCCCTGCTGACATGGCCACGCTCGCAGATAGCCCCGCTGCATGGAGTCGCCTGGTTGAGTTTTCTCGATCAAACCGCACAGGGTGATTTCATGCCCTATGCCGCCTCGTGGAATGGCTGGCTATATGGCCAACAACCGATCAGCGAGCAGGAACAGCAAGCACTGCTGCGGAGCTGTCGCCGCTGGTTGCACGCCCAGATGGTGAGGTGTTTATGGTCACGTTAGGCTGGCCCTGGCTGTTGTTGCTGTTACCGCTTCCCCTGCTGATCCGGTTGTTGCCGGCCCGTCGGCAAGAGATTGAGCCGCTGTATGTGGCCACCCTGCCCCATCTGAGCCAACAGGCTCCTCACCGGAGCTACTCGCTGTTTTTGCTTGCGCTCCTGATCTGGAGTCTGCTGCTGCTGGCGCTGGCCCGCCCCGCCTGGCTCGGCGAGCCAGAGCCACTGGAGCGCCCGCACCGGGATCTGATGTTGGCCATCGACCTGTCGGACAGCATGCGCACCATGGATATGCTGGAGCAAGGGCGCCCCGTCAATCGCTTGCAGGTCGTCAAACATCAGTTGCGACAGTTTGTCGGCCAACGGGCCGGGGATCGGATCGGGCTGATTTTATTTGCCGATCACGCCTATCTGATGTCACCGCTGACCAGTGACTGGCGCACCTTACAAAGCTTTATCGACGAGCTGGATTTCAGCATGGCGGGCTATCTCACCTCGATTGGCGAGGCGATTGGCCTATCCATCAAGCGTTTCCGGGATGAAGGCAGCCGCCAGAAGCTGTTGATCCTGCTCAGTGACGGTCGCGATACCGTGGGCACGGTTTCACCGCTGGCGGCCGCCACCCTTGCCGCACAGCACCAGATGCGGATCTACACCATAGGGCTCGGGGCCGAGGTCGCTCTGGATGATCCCTTAGCCTCGGCGACCGATAATCCGGCCGCAGATCTGGACGAACAGACGCTGCGCGAGATTGCCCGTGTCACTCAGGGCCACTATTTCCGGGCCCGGGATCCGGAGTCACTGGCCGCGATATATCAGGAGATCGATGCGCTGGAGCCGATGGAAAAGAGTCAGCATTTCTATCAACCCCGCCTCGAGCTCTATGCCTATCCGTTGGCGCTGGCGCTGCTGCTGAGCCTCTGGCTGGCCTTTCTGGTGAGACGTCGTCATGGCTGATTGGACTCTGTTACGCCCCTGGTGCCTATTACTGCTCCTGCTACCGGGCCTGCTGCTGTATTGGCACTGGCACCAGCACCATACCGGGCAAACCTTTATCCGACAGAGCATATTGCGCTATCTGCGGGGCCAGCAAGCCGAGTCAAGCCGCAGGTTTGCGCTCTGGTGGCTGCTACCCTGGAGTCTGGCGGTGCTGGCGTTGGCGGGCCCAGCTCACCGACAAGCCGACGCCCTGTATCAAAGCGACGACGTCTGGATCTGGATGCTGGATACCTCCCGCTCCATGCTGGCCGATGATGTTGCGCCCTCCCGGCTGCTCAGCAGTCGCTATCAACTGTTTGATCTACTCGAAAAATCGCCGGGGCGGCGGATTGCCTTGATCGCCTTCGCCGGGGATGCCTATGTCATCACTCCCCCCACCGATGATCACGAGACCCTGCGCTTCTTATTGCGAGAATTGGAGCCGGAGGTGATGCCCGTCGCCGGATCCAACCCGGTTGCCGCCATCAAGCTCGCGTTGACCATGCTCGGCAACCAGCAGCGCCAGTCGGGACGGTTATTGCTGATCAGTGATGATCTGCAGGCCGCCCAGCGGCAGACCATTACCGATTTATTACGACCTGAGCAACAGGCTCTCGACATACTCGCCGTCGGCACCGAAGCGGGAGCCCCCATCCGCCTGAATGATGGCTCCTTACTCAAGGATCGTCAGGGGCAACTGGTTGTCGCCCGCAGCAATCTGACGCAATTGGCAACACTCGCCCATGACACCGGTGGCCATCTACTGCACAACGAGAATCAGCCCGTCGATCTGGAGCGGCTGCTGCGTCCATTACATGGCCAGGGCACCACCGGCGGAGCAGCCCAGATCCGGTTACAGGATGTCGGTTATTGGCTGCTATTGCCATTACTCGTGCTGGTGGTGGGCTTTCAGCGCGGCTGGTTTTTTGTGGTGCTACTGGGCTGCTCGCTGCTGTCAGCGCCCAAGGTGGAGGCCGAAGAGGCCATGGTTCTCTATCAGCGCGGCGAGTTTGCTGCCGCAGCGACGCAATTTACCGATCCCCTCTGGCAGGGCAATGCCTGGTTCCGGGCCGGCCGGTACCAGGAAGCAGCCGCGGCCTATCAGCAGGCCGGCGACAATCCAGAGGCACTGTATAATCTGGGCAATTGTCTGGCCTATCAGCAGGAGTTTGCTGCCGCGATCGAGGCATATGACCTGGCACTGCAACAGAAACCCGAACTCGATGATGCCCGATTTAACCGCGCTCTAGTGACGCAATGGTTGCAGCAGCAACAGGCCCGACAGACGCCGCAGAAGGCTGCTACACGTCGTCAACCCTCCTCCTCGACTCGCGCCAGCGAGGTACTGGATCTCATCGCGGAAAAGCCGGGTAACCTGATGAAAAACCGCCTGCGTCTGCAGCAGCAACGTCGTCTACACCGGGAGCCTGCACAAACATGGTAAAACCAATGCTGGGTCTGCTGTTATTGCTCTGCATGCCGGTTCATGGGCTGGAAACTATCCAGGCGCACACCGATAAGAGCCGCGTGTATGAGCAGCAAAGCCTGGTGCTAACCATCAGTGCCGATGATCAACTGGATGTCGGCGCTCTGGATATCCGGCCCTTATTCCGTAGTTTTATCGTGGGTGAGGTTCGGTTTGCCAGCCAGAGTCAGGGCTCCCGGTTTTCCAGTCAGTGGCAGATCCCGTTGTTGCCGCTAGGCACCGGTGCTCAACAGATCCCCCCGCTGCCCGTCGCAGGCTTTATGACCCAACCGATCACTCTGCAGGTTCTGCGTGGAGAGGCCCCCAAAACACAGCCGCGCGTGCTGGATGTCAGCCTGGACCATCCAACCCTGCTTCCCCATCAGGTCGCGTTGTATCGCATCAAACTGTCGCAACCACCGGGCGTGCAGATTGATGCCATCTCACCGCCGTCGCTCAATGCGGCACGCATCCGGCAAATTGGTGATGATGTCATTGATAACGAAATTATTCGCGGCAAGCGGGTCCGCACCCTGACCCGCTACTACGCGGTGACTCTGGAGCAAGCCGGTGAATATGTGCTGCAAGGTCCTCTGGTCCAGGGCCAGGACATGAGCTCCCGACGCCAAAATACTCCCTTCTTACAACAGGGAGACAATTTAGCCCTCAGGGTCAAGGCCGCGACGACGCCAACAGCGTTGATCAGTAACCAACTGACGCTGGAGAGTCATTGGCAACCCGCCAAAGGCCCGTATCGAGTTGGCGAGCCGCTATTGCGGGTACTAACCCTCAAGGCCGAGGGTACCTCGCTGGAACAGTTGCCGGAGCTTGCCTTACCCGAGTTGGCCGGGGTCCGGAGCTACGAAGATGGCGGTAGCAGTCATGAATCTGTGGTCCAAGGCAAGCTCATCGCCGAGCGGGTTGTGCGCCAGGCCTTTATTCCGCAGCAACCCGGTGCTTTTAGCCTGCCGGATCTGACCCTCGAATGGTGGAATGTAACAACAGAAAGGCTCGAAACGATTCGTCTGGCACAGCCAGCACTGAACATCGACACCGCCACTAGCACGCCTTCCATAGCCCCGTTGCCTGATGCGGATACCGACACTACGCAGTGGCCTTGGCTAACGATCAGCTTTGCGACGGCCTGGCTGGTTACGCTGCTGATTTGGTGGTTCACCGGGCGGCGATTGCCCTCGGTACCTCGCCTGAGGTATATCGACGATAAATTGAGCTGGCGTCAGCTCAAACGCGCCTTGCAGACCGAAGATCCACAGTTGGTACATCAAGCCTTGCTGGTTTGGGGCGCCCAACGCTGGCCCCAACTACAACCGACTTGTCTGGAAAACCTCCCCTGTTATCCGGCTCTGCAGCCCGAGATGGAGCTATTATTGGCCGCTTGTTATCGTGAAACCCCTGGCCCATGGTCAGCGACGGCATTGCGACGAGGTCTATTAAACTGGCGAGAAACGGAGCAGAAACAGCAGGAAAGACTCAATCCGCACGGTCTTTGCTAGTACCCAATCACCATAACCGCCGAGAATAAGCACTATAAATGCTATTTATCCTGCATTTTTGCGACAGATCACTATGCTTTCCCCGCTGGTCTGATTTGTGCATCTGATGGCGCCAAGTAAGATCGCCGCGCCATTGGGTTAACGCCCGTTAACAGGAATTAGCATGAAACAGCATACTCTCGCATTAACACTGACCTCTGTCCTGGCCGCGATGGCCATGCAACAGGCGCACGCCGCCGCATTCAACCTGAACGAACACTCAGCCTCAGGTCTGGGTCGGGCGTTTGCCGGTGAAGCCGCCATTGCAGATAATGCCAGCGTGCTGTCTCGCAATCCTGCCGCCATGAGCCGTTTTAAATCGATGGAACTCAGCGTTGCAGGCACCTACGTGCAACCGAATATCGATCTGCAAGGACAGAGTGATATTTCGGCATTGGGCGTTAGCGCCTCGGATCTGGATGCCCAAGACATAGCCCCTAGTGCCTTCGTGCCGACCTTTTACCTGATCCAGCCGTTGAATGAACAATGGGCGTGGGGTCTGGCGCTATTCACCAATTTTGGTTTATCCACCGAGTTTGATAACAATTATGCGGCAGGCCTGATTGGCGGCAAAACCGAGCTGATGACCTACAACTTCAATCCGAACATCTCCTACCGTCTGAATGATCAGTGGAGTTTCGGCGGCGGGATTTCAGCGGTCTATGCCGACGCCACCCTGATCCGTCGCGCCGGTGCCGCATCAGCCAGTAACCCCTTGATGAGCGACGATACGGCATTAGTGGATTTGAGCGGTGATACTCTGGATTGGGGTTGGAATGTCAGCTCGTTATTCGAGCTCAATGAAGCCAATCGCTGGGGCCTGAGTTACCGCTCCGGCACCACTTTGACCTTCAAGGGCAAGTTTTCAGGCAGTGCATCCGGTGTTTCCTCCATGTCACCGCTGACCTTCAATGAAGTCGACGGCACTCTGGATCTGGAACTGCCGGCCATTGCCGAATTCTCCGGGTATCACCTGCTATCCCAGCAGTTTGCCGTGCACTATTCCGTGCAATGGACCGACTGGAGCGTGTTCAAGGAGTTGACCGCCAACAGCCCGGATTGCAATGACGGTACCGCCGGCGAGTGCTTCAGTAAGCCAGAAGAGTTCTCCGATAGCTGGCGCTATGCCATTGGGGGGACTTATTACCTGAACAACCTGTGGACCCTGCGTGCCGGTCTGGCGCTGGATCGTCAAGCCGCCCACAACGTGATCAGCATTCCGGATACCGAACGTCTGTGGTACAGCTTGGGCACCAGTTATCAGGCCACACCGGCATTGAGTCTGGACGTCGGGGTTGCCTATCTACAGGGTAAGGATGTCACCATCAGTGAACAACTCTCGGCCGGTTTGCCCAATGCCGAGTATCAATCCTCCGCTTCGGCATTCCTCGCCTCCGCGCAGGCAAACTACCGCTTCTGATCCCCAAGCTTCGTTAACCAATTCAAGGGCCCGTGTGGGCCCTTATTCGTTACCGCCGTTCGATTTTCCGCCAGTTACACCAACGAAGTGCCGGTGATGTCGCTAAATTAGCTCCCCCCTGTTGCCACAAGGCATCAAGTACTGCAAATTTGCCTCAGTACAGGTAAATAGCATGTCACTTTTCACTCCGACAGCTGTAGTTAGCGAGCAATAGGACGACCACGATGTATTCATTCGTCGCCAGACAACCGATCCTGGATCACCACCAAAGTCCAGTGGCTTATGAGCTGCTGTTCCGCGAAGGGTTGAATAATCAATTCCCCGACGTCAGTGCGGAACATGCCACGACCTGTCTGATCGCCGAACAATTTTTGAGTCAACCCATTCAGCAACTGGTAGGCGAGCATGCCTGCTATATCAATTTTCCCTACAGTCTGATTTTAAATGGCCTCGCCGACTCGCTACCGGTTGAACAGGTGGTGATCGAGATCTTGGAAGATGCCGAGCCAGATGAACAGTTGCTGGAATGTGTCAAACGGTTGAAACATAAAGGCTACCGTTTGGCGCTGGACGACTTCACGCTGGATCCCCGCTGGGAAGCATTTCTCCCCTTCATCGACATCATCAAATTTGATTTCCGGCTGACAGCCCATGCCGATATCAGCCGTTTTATCAACCAGCATACAGGCAGTCATCTCATTTATCTGGCCGAAAAAGTCGAAACCCAACAAGAGTTCACCGCAGCGAAGAAGATGGGCTTTACCCTGTTTCAGGGCTATTTCTTTAGTCGACCCGAAATTGTACAGCGCAAGACACTCTCCGATAGTCAATTGACGGTCATGCAACTGCTCAAAGAGGTCAACTCTCCGGAGCTGGATTACGAACGCATAGAAGCATTGCTGAACCGGGATCTGACCCTGGCCTATAAACTGATGCGCTACGTCAATAACCTGCGTTATAAGGCCGCCCAGCCCATTACCTCATTTCGGCACGCCACGATATTTTTAGGCCAACAGGAGATGCGACGATTCGTCTCGCTGGTCAGTGCCACCAGTGGCGGTGAAAACAAGTCGACCGAGCTCTATCGGATGAGTTTGATCCGTGGGCGGTTCTGTGAATTATTGTCGTTGCACCGCCAAGGCTGGACTGATCCAGCGGAAGCCTTCCTGTGCGGTTTATTCTCCTTGCTGGAGGCAATTCTTGATCAACCATTTGCCGAAATTCTGGCACAAATACCCTTGTCCGCAGCCATTAAGCAGGCATTATTGGATAAAAAAGGCGAGTTGGCGTTTTATCTGGCATTCGTAGCCGATTATGAACAGCTCAATTGGGAGCGAGTTAAATTACGCGCCGGGAAAATGCATTTGCAGGAAAAACAAACCATCGAATTGTTTCTGGAATCCACGCAATGGGCAGACCAGGTCATGTCTGCCCATTAATCAGCCGATATTATCCGGCGGGCTTATAGGCTAGTCCTTGCAGGTAATGTTTGCGGCATAACGAAACATATTTATCATGCCCGCCGATCTCGACCTGATTACCATCCCGGAGCACACGACCATCATCCGCAACCCTGGCATTCATATGAGCCTTGTTGCCACACCAGCAAATGCTCTTAAGCTCCTCCACCTTATCGGCTAAACAGAGTAGATGATAGGAACCTTCAAACAGTTCACCACGAAAATCACTCTTGAGGCCGTAGGCAATCACCGGAATATTCAATTCATCCACGATCCTTGCCAGTTGATAAACCTGGGTGCGCGTTAAAAATTGCGCCTCATCGACGATAAAGACATCCAGAATTTGTTGTTCTATTCGCTGCTGCACTATATCGAATAGATCGCTGGTGGCCGTGAATACATCGGCACACAGCTCTAATCCAACCCGTGCCGTAATAACCCCGACGCCGTAACGATCATCAATAGCCGGAGTCATGGCATAGGGTACCATTCCCCGTTCACAATAATTGAAATGCGCTTGAATCAGTTGGGTCGATTTCCCTGAATTCATAGCTGCAAACTTATAATGCAGTGACGCCATAATTCCCCCTGTTAACGTGGCGGCTATGATGCCAGATTGCTTGGCATGAGCGAAGTACCAATAGCTGATTAGTCTTGAGGCTCAATCATTGCCGCTGCTTCTATAGCCATAGCATCCGCCATCTGCTGGCCAAGGTACCCCAACAGCTCAACCCCAGTCAGCTCAACCTCAGTCAGCTCAACCTCAGTCGCATCATATCAAGCAGAAGATTTTTTGAGTGACCCCAATACGCAGAGATAATCAGGCTGTTAGCATCGAGAAGAAACAATGCCAACAGAGAAACTCAGACGGGTTCAATTCATCGATATCGAAGATAAAGGCGTGCCGTTAATGGGTAATGCCGATCAGTTAAGGATCCATTGACCGATCCTCAGGCTGTGTAAAAATCCGAAACTCACGGTTGGGTTTCGGTTTTTT
>NZ_BAAGVN010000357.1:0-56515 GCF_054780855.1 Pseudaeromonas pectinilytica | reverse complement strand
TGATGGCTCATGATGTCCCTCTGGGATGCGCTCCGGATGAACATGATGATCTCATATCAGGAACTTGTTCGCACCTTCCCTAGGGCAATTGGTCGAGTAATGATGACAAATCATGCAACGTCTGCGATTCACTGCTAGGCAATAGCGCCCGGCGACGCAGCCAACGCGCCTGCAAACCACAGGCCTGGGCTCCGTGAAAATCTGGCACCCGAGTATCCCCCACCATCAGGGTAGCGGCATTGGGCGTCGCCAGCCCGTCGCAGGCCCAGTGGTAAAACTGCGGGTGTGGTTTAGGGTGACCCTGCTCGAACGACCAGGCATACAGATCCAGCTCGAAGGGCAGCAATTGCTGGAGTGGCAAGGCGTAGGGCTGCGCCAGATTGGCGATGACGCCGAGACGATAGCCTCTGGCCTTTAGGATCGATAGCACCTCGACTACTTCCGGGAACAAACGGATGCTCGCCAGCTCCTGCGCCAGATCCTGCTCCAATCGACTCAATTCGACTTCGGAAACCTGCGCCACGGCCCGATAAGCCGCCTGACGCAAGGTTAAGGGTTGGGTCATGACCGCCTTGGTAAATAACACCCGATTGGTCACGCGGCGGGATAGTCGCTGATAGGGACGTCTCGGGTCGGCGATCTGGCACAGGGTGCCATAGGCATCAAACAACACGGCTCGCACAGGGGTACAGGACATTTCGACCTCCACATGCCGCAATAGCTGCAGGCCATCGAGCATAGAGCGATCACTCGACCCTACGCAAGCCCTCCAGCTTCTGGATCGAATGAACTGCCTGCCCTGTCACAGATGACAGAGAAGGCACTAGGCTTACTCGCACTCAAATGGACAAATTTAATCGAATTGACGAATCAGCACCGAGGTATCACAGCGACCCAGCCCGCGCGCCATCAGTGCCTGATAGTGAGCATCCACATCCCGGGTCATGGGCAGGGTCAGGCCCAGGCGCTCGGCCTCTTGCAAACAAAAGCCCAAATCTTTGTGCATCCATTCGATGGCAAAACCAAAATCGAACTCGCCAGCGGCCATGGTGGTCGCCCGGTTATCCAGTTGCCAGGATTGCGCAGCCCCGCCACCTAACACGCCAGCCACGGTCTGAATATCCAGGCCACTGGCCTTGGCCAGGGTAAAGCCTTCGGCCAAGCCTTGGAGAATACCGGCAATACAGATCTGGTTGACCATTTTGCAGCGCTGACCGGCACCATGGTGTCCGACCCGGGTGATGCGCAGCCCATAACAACCCAGAACCATACGAGCTCGCTCTACTTCCGCCT
This sequence comes from Pseudaeromonas pectinilytica, assembly GCF_054780855.1. NCBI lineage: Bacteria > Pseudomonadati > Pseudomonadota > Gammaproteobacteria > Aeromonadales > Aeromonadaceae > Pseudaeromonas > Pseudaeromonas pectinilytica. The sequence goes on along the minus strand of NZ_BAAGVN010000357.1, from coordinate 55,222 downwards.
CTTCGCCGCCGATCATGATGCTAAGAGTCCCTTTTTGGGCCCCTGCCTGCCCACCGGAAACCGGAGCATCGAGAAAATTCACGCCCTGCCCGGCACAGCGCAGGGCCAGTTCTTCGGCCAGCAGCGCCGAGGTAGTGGTGTGATCCACCAGCAAGCTCCCGGCAGCCATCCCCGCCAGAACACCCTGCTCGCCATACACCACGGCTCGAACATCCTCGTCATTGCCCACGCACAGCAGCACCATTTCCGCCGCCGCCGCAGCTTCGGCTGGGGTCAGAGCCAAGCTGCCATCATATTCCGCAACCCAGCTTTGCGCCCGAGCTGTGGTGCGGTTGTAGACACACACCTCATGACCCAAGCGTTGCAGATGCCCTGCCATCGGATATCCCATAACGCCTAAACCGATAAATGCTACTTTCATCGTCGAACTCCCATGATGGATAGGGGCAGGATGTTCTGCCAGACAGTGACACCACCTTACGACCCGGCGGTAACGGGCTCAAGACAAGGGGCGGCAGATCGCGCACAATATGAGTCATACAAAATAAGGAATTGTATGACCAACTGGTTTCCTGCCGATCTGTCCCGTCCCGGTTACGGTCAATTAGTCACCCGACTGCAAGCCGACATCCACACCGGACTCCTGCGCCCGGGACAACGCTTGCCCCCGATCCGCCAACTGGCACAGCAACTCGGGATCAATCCCACCACAGTGGCGCGCGCCTACCGCCAGGCCGAGCAACAGGGACTCGTCCACAGTCGTGTGGGTCAAGGCTCCTTTGTCAGTGGTCAGTTGGCGTTGGAGCAGGTGATCCGCAGTCCGGGCCCGGATATCCCGCTCAATCTGAGCATCATCCAGCCGTTGCTGGCACTGGCCGAGCCCGCCTTGCAGCGCATGCTACCGTTATTAGCCGGGCAGCTAAGTGCCCAGCAACTAGGCTATCCGGCTCAAGCGCTGTTACCCCACCAGCATCATGCGGCGCTGGCGTGGTTACATTGGTTGGGGATCCCGCTGGCAGCAGGACATCACCTCTTGCCGGTACACGGCGCACAGCAGGGATTGCAGGCGTTATTGCTGGCCTTGAGTGAACCAGGGGAAACCATAGGCGCCGAGAGTCTGTGCTATCCGGGACTGATCGCTCTGTGTCAGAGTCTGGGACGCCCCCTGCAGGGGCTGGCCATGGACGAACAGGGCCTCCTGCCCGAGGCGGTGGCGGAGTATTGCGCCCAGATGCCGTTGCGGCTGCTGTTTGTGACTGCCAGCCAGCAGAATCCCACCACGGCTATCATGCCGTTGCGACGCCGACAGGAGCTGATCGCCGTGGCGCGACGCTATCGCTTAACCCTGATCGACGATGACATTTACGGCTTTACCGTCCGCGGGCAGCTGCCTTCGTTATACCAGCTCGCCCCGGATTGCACCCTGTCGCTGACCAGCCTCTCCAAGTGTCTGCTGCCCGGTCTGCGCACCGGCTTTCTCTGCCTGCCGCCAGCGGCTGCCGAAGCCGTGCAGCGCGTGATCCGGACCCAGATCTGGATGCCGTCACCACTCGGGATCGAACTGAGCTGTCAGCTGATCCACAGCGGCGATGCCGAACGGATTTGCCTAGCCCAGTTGCAGGAAGCACAGGCGCGCCAGCAGCTCGCCTATCACCAGCTGGGTAGCCGTTATCAGCACCAGCTACGCGGACTGCATGGCTGGTTGCGCCTGCCCCCCGGCGTCAGCGCCGAACACTTCAGCCAGCAAGCCGAACAAGCCGGCGTGCTGGTCTCCACCGCCAGCTACTTCACCACCCGGGGTCAGATCCCACCCGCCGCCGTGCGGATGGGATTAATGGCCACCGCCACGCGGGAAGAACTCAGCCGGGCTTTGGCCATCCTCGCCCAGTTGTTGGCCGACGCCACCCATGAAGCAGGATCCCAGTAACGATAAAGCCGAACCTGATGGTTCGGCTTTATCTCATGCAGGCGTCGGTCGCCTCAATAATTCCGAGTAGCAGCCCTCCACAGCGACTTAGGGAGCGCTAAGCTGACCCTCTGCGCCAGGGATGGCGCAGCGGAGTCCCCATGGACGGGTTCACGGCGTGTCAGCGTGGGCTTCCTTGTCGATGTAGCAGAATGAAAAACAGCTATTTAACTGGCAGCCCGCGCAGGCCAGCGCTGATCATCGATCAGCCGGCAACGACCGCTGCGACGGCGGCCGCAAAACGTTGCATGCCCAGATCGAACTCCTCACGGCTGAGATTCAGTGCTGGCGCAAAGCGCACCACATTCGCCCCCGCCACTAACACCAGCACACCCTGCTCGATCCCGGCATCCACAAATGCCTTGGCCTTGCCCTGATATTCAGGGGCCAATACCGCCCCCAGCAGCAAGCCTTGACCGCGAACCTCACTGAAACAGTGATACTGGGCATTGATGACGGCCAGAGCCTCACGGAACCAGCCCTCGCGCTCCTTCACTCCGGCCAGCTGTGCCGGATCATTGATCAGCTCGAAAGCAGTCTCGGCCACTGCGCAGGCCAGCGGGTTCCCCCCAAAGGTGGTGCCGTGTACGCCGGGCTTGAAGACCTGGGCAATCGCCTCACGAGTCAGCATGGCGCCAATCGGGAAGCCGCCACCCAGCGCCTTGGCCGTGGTCAGAATATCGGGCTCGACACCCAACTGCATATAGGCAAACAAGCTGCCGGTCCGTCCCATGCCGGTTTGCACCTCATCAAAAATCAGCAAGGCCTGGTGAGCATCACACAGCTCGCGCACCGCCTTGGCAAATTCCAGATCGGCCGGCAAAACCCCCCCCTCACCCTGGAGCGGCTCCATCACCACAGCGCAAGTCCGCTCGGAGATCACCGCTTGCAGTGCGGCCAAATCGTTATACGCCACATGCTGGATTTGCCCCGGTTTGGGGCCGAAGCCGTCGGAATAGCTGGCTTGGCCGCCCACACTGACGGTGAAGAAGGTCCGCCCATGAAAGCCCTGGAAGAAGGCGATGATTTGATCCTTCTGCGCCCCATGCTGCTCATGGGCATAGCGACGGGCCAGCTTGAAGGCCGCTTCGTTGGCTTCGGCGCCGGAGTTGCAGAAGAAGGCGCGATCGGCAAAGGTGGCGTCCACCATCTTGCGCGCCAAGCGCAGCACGGGTTCGTTGGTCATCCAGTTGCTGACATGCCACAACGTCTGCCCCTGCTCGATCAACGTCTGTACCAGAGCCGGATGGCAGTGCCCCAATGCATTGACCGCAATGCCGCCAGCCAGGTCGATATACTCTCGGTCCTGCTGATCCCACAGCCGGGAGCCCAGGCCCCGAACCGGTATAAATTGTGCGGGTGCATAGGTCGGCACTACCACCTCATCGAACCAAGCCCGAGTTACCTGTTCCATTTGCTATTCCTTCCTGCATTCACATCAAGAGTGAGAAAATAATCAGTGTTTTTGCATAATACATCACTTTTTTTGAATTGCACCAGGGGTGACCCAAAAAATTGCGTAGCGCAACCAATTTTCCCCTCTCACATTTGGCAATACAAACCGAGTGAACAGGATGAGCGGGCTAATGCGGGTCAGTTAAGCAGTTCGGGCGAGATATCCTCTCTCGCCAACTCGCCGTAAACTCTGACCTGGGGGGGCTCGATGGCGGCATCCCTACCGCCAACGGTTGGCTTAACAGGCTATCTCGCCTTCGCTAACTGGCTGGTATTAGGATGGACCGGCCTCATAAAAGAAAAGACCGTAAGTGACATCATCACTTACGGTCTGGTGAAGAGCAGGATCCGGGCCTGCTATCTGACAGTATGGAACCGCTAACTAGGCCTGATTTACCAAACGCCAGTTCAAGGGCTGCCCAGCCCAGTAAGGGACCAACACCTGGCCGCCCAACAGATGCAAGCGCTCGGGAACCTGCCAGGGCTCCTTCTTCAGGGTCACTGTGCCCTGGTTGCGGGGCAAGCCATAGAAGTCGGCTCCAAAGTGACTGGCGAAGGCTTCCAGTTTATCGAGCGCACCCAGTTGATCGAAGATCTCGGCATACAGCTCGATAGCGGCGGGAGCACTGTAGCAACCGGCGCAGCCACAAGGACTCTCTTTACGCTCCTGCAGGTGGGGGGCGGAGTCGGTGCCGAGGAAAAACTTCGGACTGCCACTGATGGCGACCTGCTGCAGCGCTTCTTGATGACGTCGGCGCTTGAGCACCGGCAGGCAGAAATTATGCGGGCGGATACCGCCGACCAGCAGATGATTACGGTTCATCAGCAGATGCTGGGGAGTCAGTGTCGCCGCCACCTTGTCGGAACAGGCCAGCACAAACTCCGCCGCCTGAGCGGTCGTGATATGTTCCAAAACCACCTTGAGTTGCGGAAACCGATTCACCAGTCCCTGCAGGTGGCGTTCGATAAACACCCGCTCCCGATCGAAAATATCCACGCTTTCGTCGGTTACTTCGCCATGGATCAACAGCGGCATACCCAACTCGGCCAGGGTATCGAATACCGGCTCCAGACGATCCAGGCTGGTCACCGCCAGATCTGAGTGGGTGGTGGCCCCGGCCGGATAGAGCTTCACGGCAGTCACACCGCTGCTGTGGGCGGTGCGGATCATCTCCGGCGTGGTCAAATCGGTCAGATAGAGTGTCATCAAGGGAGTAAAGGTGCTGCCCTCGGGGCGAGCCGCCTCGATCCGCTGCCGGTATGCCAAAGCCGCTGCCGCATCCAGTACCGGTGGCACCAGATTCGGCATCACCACAGCCCGGGAAAAAGCACGCGCCGTGGCGGGAACCGTTTCATTCAACAGGGCACCATCCCGTAGGTGCAGATGCCAATCATCGGGCGTGGTCAATTGTAATTCAGTCATGAGTCCTCCAGCCGGGAACGCCCCATGCGCCCCCGAACAACATCAGCATAGCTACCCAACCGGGCTGGCGAAGAAGATCCGAGCGCGAGATGGAGCTCGCGTCATCCCCTATCATCGTAACGCCACAAAATTGGCCAGCAGTTCCATTCCCTGTTCGCTGAGAATGCTCTCGGGGTGGAATTGCACCCCGACAATGGGGAGCTGGCGATGCCGCACCCCCATGATTTCAGATACCAGATTCCGCTCATCGGGCAGACTCCAAGCCGTCACCTCCAAGTCGGCCGGCAAGGTTGCCGCCTCGACAATCAAGGAGTGATACCGGGTCACGGTGAGCGGATTGCGCAAACCGCTGAAGACGCCCTGATCATCGTGCCGGATCTGCGAGGTCTTGCCATGCATGACCTTAGCCGCGCGCACGACCCGTCCACCGAACACCTGAGCCAATGCCTGGTGACCCAGACAGACGCCGAGAATGGGCAACTGGCCAGCAAAATGGCGGATCGCATCCAGCGAGATGCCCGCCTCATCGGGGGTACAGGGGCCGGGAGAGATCACCAGCCGCTCCGGCGCCAGCGCCGCTATTTCATCCAGGGTGATGGCATCATTGCGCCGGACTACGACCGTCTGTCCCAGTGCGCCAAAATATTGCACCAGGTTATAGGTAAAGGAATCGTAGTTATCAATCAGCAGTATCATCGGCTGCCACTTCTCCGTACGAAGGATATCGGACCGCCAGACGGCCCCTCTTCAACCGCGCCAGTGTACCTGAAGCGCATGCAGACTCGAACCCCGGGCGTAACGGAACAGGGAGCGGAATATGAATTCAACAACAAAAGCCGGAGGCAAGGATTGCACCGCCACCCATTACCCCCTATAACACGGCCATCACCAACGCTGTTCTCATCAAGAGTCAAACCATGTTCTTCCAAATCGTATTTATCTCTCTGTTGGCCCTACTGCCCATGGTCAACCCGCCGACCACGGCAACCCTGCTACTGGGCTTGAGCAAAGGCATGTCCCGGGAGCATGTGCGCCGCCAGGTCAACATGGCGGCGCTCTATCTGTTCAGCACCCTGTGCGTCAGCTTTTTTATCGGCTCCTCGATTCTGGATCTATTCGGCATCTCGATCCCGGGGCTGCGATTGGCGGGCGGTCTCATCATTGGCTTCATCGGCTTTCGCATGCTGTTTCCTACCCCTGGCGCCGAGCAGACGGTGGATCCGAACCAGAATATCGCCTTCGTCCCGCTGACCATGCCCAGTCTGTGCGGCCCAGGGACCATGGCGCTGGTGATCAGTGGTGCAGCGCAGATTGCCGAGTTACCGGCTGAATACTCCCGTCTGACCATCTACAGCGCCATGGTGGTGTCGTTTTTGCTGATGACGCTGCTGAGTTGGGGGGTATTGAAGCTGGCCGATCCCGTGTGCAAATTACTCGGTGCCAGCGGAATCGATGCCATGACACGGATCATGGGCTTTTTGCTGATCTGCATGGGGGCGCAATTCTGCATCAACGGTATCAAGGAAGTGGCGCAGGATCCGGTATTCCACGGTGTGGTTCAGCAGCAGCCGATCGGCTCTCTAGAGGAAAAGGCGCAACAGATGCGGGCAACGTCATCGTTGTTACAGGACGAAGCGCCTCAGTAATCAGCCACCCGGCAGGGTAGTCTGTCGCGCCCGTGCTCTGGCGCTATGCGGGCCGGGCATGGGCTCGCATCCAGCTCAAACACCCAAGCCGTGTCGCCACCCCATCGCGACGGCACGGCCATCTCATGGATTAGCGCTATCCGTAGGATGGGCACTATCGCCAGTAGGATGCGGACTGGGCTCCCCTTCATCTCGAACCACTCGCTCCGCCGCTAGGGCTTGCTCCAACAGTTGGCCCTGTAATTCGGGGGCCTGGGTATGTCGCGCCAATAGACGATAGAAGGCCGGAACCAGCACCAGGGTCACACAGGTGGCCAGTAACATGCCGAAAAACACCACGGTCCCCACCGCCACCCGGCTCTCGTAACCCGCGCCACGGGAGAGCATCAAGGGGATCGCCGCTATGATCGCCGTTGCCGAAGTCATCAGGATGGGCCGCAACCGCCGCACGGCTGCATCCAGGATCGCCGAGACAAAATCCTGGCCGCGGCTGCGCAACTGATTGGCAAATTCGACAATCAGGATACCGTTCTTGGTCACCATACCAATCAACAACAGCATGCCAATCTGACTGTACAGGTTCAGGCTCAACCCCAGCAACCATAGCCCCAACAGGCCACCGAGGATCCCGAGCGGCACTGTGAACATCACCACCAACGGGTTCAGGAAACTTTCAAACTGGGCCGCCATCACCAGAAAAGCCACCAGCAGCGCCAGTGCACATACCGCCAGCACATCACCTTGGGAATCCCGGTAATCCTTCGACTCACCGGCATAATCCACGGTAATACCGGCCGGGAGGTGTTCCGCCGCCCACTGATCCAACCAGGCCAGTGCCGTACCCTGGGTCTGATCGACAGGCAGATAGGCGCTCAGGGTAATGGCTTTTTGCCGCTGATAGTGGCCCAGTCGTTGTGCCGAAGCGATCACCTCGACTTGAGCCAGGGTAGAGAGGGTCACCATCTCCCCCTTGGCGGATCGCAAGTAGAGATGACTGAGATCGTTGCCGCTGATGAAGCGCTGCGGATCGGCCCGAACGTAGACATCGTACTCCTCCCCCTTCTCGATGAAGGTGGTCTTGCTGGTCCCGCCCAGCAGGGTTTGCAGGGCCTGACCAATATCCTGCAGCGGAATACCCAACTCGGCGGCCCGCTCGCGCTCGACCCGCACCCGCAACTCGGGGGTCTGCTCGGTGTAGTCCAGATCCGGGTTTTCCAGTACCGAGCTCTGTGCCACCGTTTGCTTGAGCTGTAATGCCCACTGGTTCAGCTCGGCGTAATCACTGCCCTGCAGCACAAACTGCACCGGTGCCTGGGAGCGGCCACGAAATCCGGGCTGAAACGGTCGCAGGGATATATCCGGGATCCCCTGTAACAAACGCGGCAAGCGCGCCAAAAACTGTTGGGCGGTCTGCTGGCGTTCCGCCCAGTCGGTGAGCTGCACCGTCACCATGCCGGTCTGATCCCCACCACGACCAAACGCCGGGGTACTAAAGCTGATGGCACTGACCACCCCTTGTCCGACCAAGGGCAACAGCCGCTGTTCAACCAGCTGCATATTCTTCTTCATCCGCTCGATACTGGTGCCCTCGGCCCCTCGCACCATGACGTAGATGACACCGCGATCCTCGACCGGAGCCAGATTGGTCGGCACCCGCATATAGAGCGCTGCAATGGCGATCAGCACCAGCAGCATCACCAGGGGTGCAATCCAGGGGCGCTGAAGTAACCAGGCCAATCCGCGCCGGTAACTGTGCTCCAAGCGGGCCATACCCGCTTCCAGGCGCCGGGTCAGGGCATTGCTCTGATCCTGAGTCTTCAACAGCCGCGCCGCCATGGCAGGCGATAACGTCAGAGCCACCAGCGCCGAAAAGAACACCGCCAGCGCCAGAAAGACCGCAAACTCAGTGAACAGACGCCCCATCATGCCCTGCATAAAGGCAATCGGCAGAAACACCATGATCAGCACCGCCGTGGTCGCCACCACCGCAAACCCGACTTCCCGGGTACCATGCCAGGCTGCCAGCAGAGGCGAGCGCCCTTGCTGCAGATGATGATGAATATTCTCCACCACTACGATGGCATCATCGACCACCAGACCAATCGCCAAAATTAGCGCCAGCAGGGTGATGAGGTTGATTGAGAAGCCGAAATACCAGGCACCGATACAGGCCGCGACCAACGAGACCGGGACTGTCACCGCCGGGATCAACGTCGCTCGCCACTGGCCGATAAACAGATACAGCACCGCCACCACCAGCGCGGCGGCAATAGCCAACGTCAGATAGACCTCGTCGATGGCCTGACGAATAAACAGGGTGCTGTTGTAATCCACCACCAACTCGGCACCAGGGGGGAGAAAGCGCTGCAACCGCTCAACTTCCCGCACCACACCATCGGCCATCTCCAACGGATTAGCAGTCGACTGGGGAATGATGCCGATACCGACACTGACCTGGCCATTGCGTTGATAGGCACTGGCCTCATTCTTCGCCCCCTCCTCGATATCGGCTACATCCCCCAGATAGAGAACCTTCCCCGAGGCCTGGGTCAGCAACGGCAAACGGCGAAAGCTGGCGGCATCTTGAAACTGGCGCTCCAGCTGAACAGGAAAGACCATGCTGGCATTACGGATCTCCCCGCCCGGCAACTCGATATTTTCCCGGGCCAGCGCATTGAGCACATCGTTCACCGCCACCCCGAGACCACTCATCTGGGCAGTATTCAGGCGGATGTACATCACCTTTTCCAGGTCCCCAGATAAATTCACCGAGCTGACACCGTTGACCAGACTCAAGGACTTGATGAGGCTGCGGTTGGCGTAATCGGTCAGCGCCACCCGATCCATCAACTGGCTGGAGAAGTTTAGCCAGATGGCCACCTCGCCCTCGCCGTTATCCCGCGAGACCACGGGCTCATCGATATCATCCGGCAATTGGCGACGAGCTCGGGACACGCCATCCCGAATATCCGACAAGGCTTCCAGCATGTTCCAACCCTGCTGGAACTCAACCGTGATGCTGCTGCGTCCCTTGCGGCTGGTAGAGACGATGTTGCGGATCCCGCTAATGCCGGAGAGCTGATCCTCCAGCGGCTTGCTGACCTGGTTTTCGATGATATCCGGCGCCGCCCCTTCATAGGTGGTAACAATACTCACCGATGGGCTCTGCACATCCGGCATCTCACGGACCGCCAAGCGCGAGAAAGCAACCAACCCGAAGATCAGCAATAACAAACTCATCACCAAAGCCAGAACGGGTCGGCGGATCGAGACATCCGAGAGGATCATGGCAGCCCCCCGACAGGTGTGTCGGCGGCAGTCGGCTCGACATCGGAGATGACCTTGACCTGCTGTCCCGATTTGAGCGCTACCAGACCTTCAACCACCAGACGATCCCCGGCTTTCAGGCCGGAGAGGACGCTGACCTGACTGTCAGCCGATTCGCCCAAGACTACCGCTTGCCGCTTCACCCGGCTCTCCGGGCCAAGCAGATAGACGAATCGATCGCTGCCCTGAAACTCCACCGCTTGCATCGGAATGAGCGGAAGAGGCTCACTGGCAAATGGCAGGGTGACCTGCATCAGCATGCCTGGACGCAGCAACCGCTGGGGATTGGGAAACTGAAAGCGGACCTTGATATTCAGAGAATCCGCATCTACACGGCTATCGATGGCCTCCAGGGTGCCAGCAAAGGTACGCTCGGGCCAAGCCGCCGTCACCGCCGTGACTTCTGTCCCGGGCTGCAGGCGAGAGAAATAGCGTTCCGGAACCGCCAAATCCAACCGCATGCTCGCCAGATCATCCAGATGCAGCAGGGTCTCCCCCGGGTTGACCAGAGCACCGAGACTGACATCAAACAGACTGACGCGCCCGGTAAAAGGTGCGAGTAAACGGCGCTGGGATAACTCGAAGGCGGCCATATCCCGCCGCGCCAAAGCTTGTTCAACGGCCGAAGCTTGCCCTTCCAGATCGTTCTGGGTCACCACGCCCTTACGCGCCAGCCGCTGCATATCGCGTAACTTGCGCTGTTCATTGCTCAAAAACGCCTCAGCCTCGGCAAATGCCGCCTGTTGCTTGGCATTGTCGAGCTGGATCAACCGAGCCCCGACAGCGACCTCACCGCTCGCCGTTTGCGGCAACGCCGTGATGCGGCCACTCACTTCCGGGGTGATGACAATCGACTGTCTGGCCTGCAGTTTGCCAACCAGCGGCAACTGACTGGGCCGCTGGGCAAGTTGTACGTCAATGACCCGCACCGGGGTCGGCGCACGAGCCGCAGCAGGAGGATGAGAGCCGGAAGCGGCAACGATAAAATAAGAGAGACCAGCAACGATCAACGTCAGCAGCAGTAACGCGCCGAATCGTAATGTGCGCATAGGATGACAACAGGCCGGGACAAGGATGACCCAGTATATCGCGAGCAAAAGACATTACTTTGTCAAAATCAGACGCAAATTGTGACAAAGCTTGTCAGCCAATCGGCAGAGGGTGCGCAGCGAATGGCGCAAGAGCGCTCAGCGGTTCAACGGTTCAACGGTTCAACGGTTCAGCAACACACCATATTCCAGCTCCCGTTCGCGCTGACATTCGGCCAGGTAGATAGCCGCTAGCACCGGAGCCTGCTTGTGATATTGATCCACCGCCTTGGGTACCATCAGCTCCAAGGTTTTCATGGACTTAGCCTTGCGAAAACGGCGTAGCCAGTAATCTTTACTTTCCAATTCGAGTGGTTCGATCTGTTCAGTCTGGGACATGTCTTCTTCAATAGTTGGGGAATAAAAACCGCACACCCGTGGCTGCGGAACAAAACCCCACGCCGCGGAACCGGGCGCGGGGTGGATAAATGTTAAACTTTAGGCACAAACCCGACCGCGGCGTACACCTGTTGCAGCGTTCGTTCGGCGCGGGCACGAGCCTTATCAGCCCCATGGCTCAATACCGCCAGCAGGTGGGCCTCATCGGCACGCAACTCATGGAAGCGTTGCTGCACCGGCTCCAGCAGAGCCACCACGGCATCCGCCGTTTCACCTTTGAGGTGACCATACATCTTGCCGGTAAAATGTTGTTCCAGATCGACAATCGATTGGCCCGTCGCGCCATGCATCAAGGTCAGCAGATTTGACACCCCGGGCTTCTCGGCAATGTCATAGCGCACCACTGGCGGCTCTTCAGAATCGGTCATCGCCCGTTTGATTTTCTTGATGATCGACTTGGGATCTTCCAGCAGGCCAATGATGTTGTTCTGATTGTCATCGGACTTCGACATCTTCTTGGTCGGCTCTTGCAGACTCATCACCCGAGCGCCCTGTTCCGGAATGAAAGGCTCCGGCATGGTGAAGATGTCACCATACAAGGTATTAAAACGATAGGCGACATCCCGGGTCAGTTCCAGATGTTGTTTCTGATCGTGGCCGACAGGGACCTGATTGGCCTGATAGAGCAGGATATCGGCCGCCATCAGCACCGGATAGCCAAACAAACCGACGTTGACGTTATTCTCGTACCGTTGGGACTTGTCCTTGAACTGGGTCATGCGGGACAGCTCACCCATCTGGGTATAGCAGTTGAGCACCCATCCCAACTCTGCGTGCTGCGGGACATGGGATTGTAAAAAGACAGTGCTTTTATCCGGATCGATACCGACAGCCAAATACAAGGCTGCAGCATCCAGACAGGCTTTGCGCAGCGCCTGGGGATCCTGGCGCACCGTGATGGCATGGAGATCCACGATGCAATACAGGCAGTCATAATCGTCCTGCATGCGCACCCACTGGCGCAGTGCGCCCATGTAATTACCGATCGTCAATTGCCCGGAAGGCTGGGCACCGCTTAACACAATGGGTTTCGTCATGAGTTTCTCAATTCCCTGTCAATGCGCCAGCAACAAGTCGCCGAGCTGGCAAAAATGATCCATGACCCAATCCGGCTCGCTGGCCGCTATGGGTTCACCATGGTTATAACCGTAGGTCAGGCCGACGACGGGGATCCCCGCCGCTCGTGCCGCCAGAACATCATTTCTGGAATCACCGATCATCAGACTGCGCGCCGGTGACACCTGCAATTGCGTACACACATGCAGCAGCGGGGCTGGATCCGGTTTGCGCTGCGGCAGCAGATCGCCGCCGAGTACGCAGTCGAACAGTGAGCTCAAACCCGCTTCCGCTAGCAAAGGCGCTACGAAAGGATGGGGCTTGTTGGTCACGACAGCCAGACGATAACCGACGGCACGTAACTGGCGTAGCACCGACGATACCCCGGGAAATAGGGTGAAGTCCCGGTCCAGTCCAGCCAGATAGCGAACATCAAACTCGGCACGCACCCGGGCAAGCAGTCCCAGATCGATATCGTTCTGCACCTCGTAAGAATGTGTCATAGCCCGACGCAGCAGCATATCGGCGCCGTTGCCAATCCACCGCTTTACCTGTTCGAGCGTGGCCCCCGGTAAACCACAGGCTTGCAAGGCGCCATCAACCGCCAGATGCAACTGGGGCACACTGTCAATCAGAGTACCATCCAGATCAAACAGCAGTAGGTCAATGGTGGAACTCTTGCGGCCTTGCTCAGCCACGGGCTTGAGCCAGTTCATGTCGCATCTGATCGATCACCGCCTTGTAATCGGGCTGGCTGAAAATGGCAGAGCCTGCGACAAACATATCGGCACCGGCCGCGGCAATCTCGCGGATATTATCCACTTTGACGCCACCGTCGATTTCCAGACGGATATTCCGACCACTCTGGTCAATCAGACGACGAACCTGACGCAGCTTATCCAGGGTTCCCGGGATAAAGCTCTGCCCGCCGAAACCTGGATTGACCGACATCAGCAGGATGACGTCCAGCTTATCCAGCACATGGTCCAGATAGTGCAGCGGTGTCGCCGGATTGAATACCAGACCGGCCTGACAGCCGTGATCCTTGATCAACTGTAAACTGCGGTCGATGTGTTCGGAGGTCTCGGGGTGAAAGGTAATCAGGGAAGCGCCTGCCTTGGCAAAATCCGGGATCAAGCGATCCACTGGCTTCACCATCAGATGCACATCGATCGGTGCCTGAATACCGTAATTGCGCAGCGCCTGACAAACCATGGGACCTATGGTCAGATTCGGCACATAGTGATTGTCCATCACATCGAAGTGCACCACATCGGCACCGGCCGCCAGGACATTGGCCACATCCTCACCCAGACGTGCAAAATCGGCCGACAGAATGGAGGGCGCAATCAAAAAATCGTTCATCGGTTCAATCATCCGCATTGAGAAATAAATCGGCCAAATAGTACTCCAAGCCGAGAGACGACTCTAGACCACAAACGGGTCACGGCTTGTCAAAATCCATTCCGGGCAGATAGAGCGCCAGCAGTTCACCAACCTTGTTCCTATTACCAGCACTTCGACTGATAGTGCGCTTGACCTGAATTTCATCCAACGCCGCGCCCCGGTATAGCTCGTAAGTCAGCGCTGTCGCATGGTTGCTGATCAACACAGGGACTTGACGCTCCTGCACCGTATGCCGGGCCAATCGCGCCAGCAGAGCCTGATCATCCAGCGAGAAGCCCTTCGCCGCATAGGTGGTGAAGTTGGCAGAGCTGGACAGCGGCACATACGGCGGATCGCAATACACCACATGATCGCTTTCCAGACGCTCGAAAGTTTTGGAGTAGCATTCGCAAATAAAGGTCGCGCGTTGGGCCTTTTCGGCGAAAATCCACAGTTCCTCTTCCGGAAAGTAGGGACGCTTGTACTTACCAAAAGGAACATTAAAACCGCCTTTTTTGTTATAACGGCAAAGACCGTTATAACCATGACGGTTCAGATACAAAAACAGTGCTGCTCGTTCTTGTGGCTCCCGGCACTGATTAAACGCCAGTCGTAATTCGAAATAAGCATCCCGCTGATTGTTACTTTCGTTAAATAGCTGACGGGCTTGCTGGATCACGGCATCCGGCTGAAATTTAAGCAGATTATAGAAGTCGATGAGGTCCGGATTAATATCCGCCAGCAAATAAGCTTCGTAATCGGTATTAAGGAAGACAGATCCTGCACCGACAAAAGGCTCGACCAATACTCGCCCTTGAGGCAGTCGGGCCGTGATCGCTTCGACCAGAGCATACTTGCCTCCAGCCCACTTGAGAAATGCGCGCGTTTTTTTCATCGATGCGTTGTCATGCTGAAGCGGCCACTCGCCACAAAAAGGGGGCGCATTGTAGCCCCCTCACGAAGTTGATACCACGGTTGTGGTTATTTCATCTCTTTTTGCACCTGACCAAAGGATTTTGGCCAAGGCTGACTCTGCTTTAATGCTGCAGGCATGGCATTGATCGCCGCCTTGGCTTGCTTGGCCGAGGCATACTCGCCCTGGATCAGCACATACCAGGGATTACCACGGTATTCCGTCTGATAAATCCAGTAGCGACCGGTCAATTTCTGCTTTTTGGCATATGTGAGCAGAGGTGTCACTTCAGTGCCCGCCGATAATTGCACCGTATAGCTGCGCAATGATTTTTGCTTCAGCTCACTATTACTCCCCAGCATCCCCTTGCTGCTGACTGCTGGCGCTTTCACCGCAGCAGTGCTTTGCGCCGTCGGCGTTACTGCCTTGGTCTCGGTAGGAGCGCTCGCCGAAGCCTGCGAGGCTACGGCGCCACTCACCCCTTGCGATTGACCGGCCGTGAGCTCAGCTACCAACGGCTGCATCTGGGATAACGAGGTCACGGCGCCGGAAGTGGCTCCCGTTGTGCTAGCAGCCGAAGTAGTAGCTGTCGCCGCGGAGACCGGCTTATTTCCCTGCTGGTTAGCCATAATCTCTTTGACCACGGTATCCGCAATCACCACCCGCCGTTTATCGGCTGGCAGTTGTTCATCCAGATCCAGTTGCGTGGTCGCATCACCCGGCAAGGCGGTTTTATCTTCCGTCACCTGGACGCTTTGTGCCGCGGGGATCACGGTCGTCGCGACGGCGGCAGAAGGGGACTGATTGTTCGTCTCAGCCCCAGCGGAATTGGCTGGATCCTGACTCTCGTTCAGCAAAGGTGGAATAACCCAGCTCAGCAGCAACACCAAAGCTGCTACGATCCCCAGCGTTGCCAGTACCTTATTGGTTGGCAAGGCAGGTCTTTTCAGTATGCTTTTTTTGCTCATGATACTCTCCGCGAGCGCAACAATTTGACCAGGATTTCCAGCACACAGCCGCAACTTGTCAGCCAAAGCGGCAGGATTGGGCAGTAAGGCATAATAACCCGCACGACGTAGACAATACTCCAGCAAGGCCATTTGCTCATCGGTTGGCAGGGGCTCGATATCAAGCTCCAGCGCTGGGCCCGCATGGGCATCCAGTCGCCGCACGCTCCGCTCACACCAAGCCGCTTGCCCACAGAGTAACACACTGATTTTATGTGGATGAGGCAAGGCTGCATTAATGGAATACAGGTCCCAAAGCTCGGAAATCAGCTCATCGGGTGCCATATCGGCATCATCAACCACCAGAAGCAAAGCACTCGGTTCTCTGCCCAACAGCCGCAATAAGGAGTCGGCACAGGGATCGTCGGGATTGAACACCGACATCGGCACCAGTTGCGAAATCAGCGACTCACGCAATCGGCTCAAGATCGGTGCCGAATGACAGCTCAGATAAGCAACCCGCCAGGATGACTCGAACATCGAGAGCAGTTGCTCACACAGTAATGTACGCCCACTGCCTACTGCACCGGATAAAAAAATGAAAGGAGAAGAGATCGCCAGTAGATGATGCAACCGCTGCCGAAGTTGCATCTGGCTGGGTAAAGACGGTAGTTGTTGCGGAGTCACATCCGGCTATCCGTTTCAATGACCGCTTGCAGGACTGTTTCCGAGACATCAGAGAACAGATCCGCCTGACCGATATTGGTCGGCAGGATCAATCGCAACTTCCCTGCCAGAACCTTTTTATCACGCATCATATGGCGCATAAATACCGGAAAATCCATTTCTGCAGGGGCGGACAAAGGAAGCTCTGCCGCCGCCAACAAGGTACGAATGCGCATCACCTGAGCCTGATTCAGTAGGCCGAGTTGCAACGCCGTCCGGGCTGCCAGCATGGTACCAGCCGCCACTGCTTCGCCGTGCAACCAGTTACCATAACCCTGTTCGGACTCGATAGCGTGACCGAAGGTATGACCCAGATTGAGTAAAGCTCGCACCCCGGTTTCTGTTTCATCTTGCGACACGACATCGGCCTTGATGCTGCAGCAACGCAAAATCGCCTGGATCAGGAGCGAGGCATCCAGTGCTAGTAAGCCAGCAATGTTGCGCTCCAGCCATGCAAAAAACTCTGCATCCCAGATAATACCGTACTTAATGACTTCCGCCAGACCGGCCGACAGTTCGCGCCGGGGCAAGGTTGCCAGACAATCAGTATCAATAATCACCGCTTTGGGTTGATAAAAAGCACCGATCATATTTTTGCCCAGCGGATGGTTGACACCGGTCTTACCTCCCACCGAGGAGTCCACTTGGGATAGCAAGGTGGTCGGGATTTGAATAAATGCCACACCGCGTTGATAGCTAGCGGCGGCAAACCCAGCCAGGTCGCCAATGACTCCGCCGCCCAACGCCACTATGGTGGTATCTCGCCCATGCCCACCTTCGAGCAGAGCCGTCATAATCTGGCCGAAGCTGTCGAGTGTCTTGTACGCTTCGCCATCCGGCAAAACACAAGCATCGAGTTGATAACCATCCAGAGTCTGTTGCAGACTCTGTAGATAGAGAGGTGCCACCGTTTCGTTAGTGACTATCATCACCCGACGACCACGAATGGCCTGAGTGAACAAGTCACGCTGGGCCAGCAAACCGGAACCTATCGAAATGGGATAGCTTCTGTCAGCAAGTTCAACATTCAACCGTTCCATGGCACCCCTACCTCAACTAAAAATTATAGCCCCAGCAACTGAGCAATCTGGTTGGCTACCAGCTTGGCGCTCTGTTCATCAGTCCGCACCACATAATCCGCGACTTCCTGATAGAGCGGCTCACGCTCATCAGCCAAGCGCAGCAGTACGTCGCGAGGATCCTCTTCAGTTTGCAACAAGGGGCGACGTTTATCGCGCTGAGTACGAGCAAACTGTTTCTCAATCGGTGTCTCGAGGTAAACCACAATGCCTCGGGCAGAGAGGCGATTCCGCGTCTGCGCACTCTTGACTGCGCCACCACCGGTCGCCAGGACAATGCCCTGCAGCTCGGTCAAATCACCAATCACCTGCTCTTCTCGCTTGCGGAATCCTTCTTCGCCTTCAACATCGAAGACCCACGCTATGTCAGCACCGGTACGACGCTCAATCTCCACATCAGAGTCATAAAACTCCATATGCAATTGATCCGCCAGATGTTTACCAATAGTGCTTTTACCTGCCCCCATGGGGCCCACAAGGAAAATATTGCGTTTTTCAGCCATTTTATTCGTCAATAGTCAAAACAAACCTGCCCGCAATAGTGGCGGGAACCCAGGACAAAAAATCCCTAACGTTCGAAACTGGACGGGGAATTATGCAGCAGCCTCCAGATGATGGCAACCGCACATCCCAGAACAGGGCAAATTTGCCCACTTCCGTCGCCGATTGGAGTCATGTTGCAAACATGACTCCAGAATAGTCTCTGGAATAAAAAAACCCGGCTCTACGCCGGGTTTTTATTGGGGTAAGGCTCGTGATTAGATGGACTCGACCACGATCTTCGGTGTTACAAAGATCAGCAACTCTCGCTTGCTGTTTTTCTCACTGGTACTGCGGAATAGGTATCCAACACCAGGAATATCACCTAACACTGGAACCTTGGTGACATCTTTTTTCATGGTCTGTTGATAGATACCACCAAGGACCAACGTCTCACCATTATCGACCAACACTTGAGTACTAATCTGTTGCGTATTGATGGCGGTCCCTGTTCCCGTTCCCGTCTTCACTTCCTGACCCAAGGTATCCTGGGTTACCGTCAGATCGAGAATGACTCGATTATCCGGAGTGATATGCGGGGTTACCTTGAGACTCAAAACCGCCTTCTTCCATTCAACCGTAGTGGCACCACTGGAGCTGGAAGTGTTGCTCGGGAATTCGGTCCCTTGCTCGATGATCGCCTCTTTTTGGTTTGCCGTGGTGACCCGCGGACTGGCAATAATCTCGGCCTTGTTTTCTGTCTCCAGTGCACTCAATTCCAAATCGAGCAAGGTACCATCGGCCAACTTGGCAACCTGGAAGGCGATACTACCCGCAGCACTCGCAACCGGTAGGTTCACATTGAGGCGATCACTGACATCATCACCCGTTGGGACAGTACCACCAGCCACTGAATCGTTGCCTTCTATGGTGCCCGAAATCGAACCATTCTCTTCGGCCTTGGTGACACCCCAGCGCACGCCAAGCTGCTCATCCACACCATCATCAATGGTCACCATCCGAGCCTCAATAATCACTTGCTTAACAGGTATATCCAGCACTTGCAGCATGCGCTTGATATGATCGATGACCTCAGGTGTATCCTTCACCAGCAGAGTATTGGTGCGATCATCGACACTGACGGCACCACGCGAAGAGAGCAGACGGGTTTTATCCGTCGACAACAAACCGGCAATCTCACCCGCCTTGGCGTAATTGATTTGAATATATTCAGTCACCAGAGGTGCCAACTCGGCCACCTGATTTTTACTCTCCAGCGTTTGTTTCTCACGCTCGGCAATTTCTTTAGCCGGAGCGACCAACAAAATATTACCATCCAGTCGCTTATCCAGCCCCTTCACCTTCAGAACTGTGTCCAGCGCCTGTTCCCAAGGCACGCCATCCAGACGCAGGGTTATATTCCCCGCCACTGAATCCGTGGTCACCAGGTTGAAGTTATTAAAATCAGCAATCAGCTGTAAAACGGTCCGGATAGGAACATCCTGGAAATTCAAGGAGATCGGCTTACCCTGATACTTGACTTTACCGGCGTCTTTTTTCGCGGTAGTAGCTACTTTTTTAGCAGCCACCTCGACAACAAACAGATTCTGAGACTGATCATATCGGTAATCAAAACCGCCGCTAATCGATAAGTCCAAAACGATATCATTGCCTTGCTTGGATACATCAATCTTACCAACCGGAGTGGCAAAATCGGTCACATCCATCAGTGCAATCAATTCATCTGCGACAGCAGTCGCATGGAATTTAGCAATCACATGACTGCCTCGGTTGGTAATATCCACCGCGGCCGAGGAGTTATCCAGCCCAACCAATAATTGCCCTTGCCCATCCTTACCGCGGCGGAAATCAATGCTCTTGATCCGGTTAATCGTCGAGGCACTGATGGGAGAACTCTTAGCCGATGCCGAAGCTGTGTCTGTTGCTGGTGTCGCCACCGGAACAGTACTGGCTACAGCTGCGGTTGCTGCCGCTTGGGTTGCGGGAGCTGCTGGCTCCGCCTGCCCCAAAGTCACCAGCAACGAATTTCCACTCTGGTTGATTTGATAAGGCATGAGTTGTTTCAAATCGACCAGAACATCCAGCCCGGTACCATTCGGTACGACATCGATTTTTTGCACACCCTTACGTTCAACGGGTATCTGATTCATCACCAAAGCAGAGCTGGAATCAGCAACCTGTAACACCAGTTGATTCGGTTGATATTTTAACCGGTCGACAAAAGAGGAGACAGGTTGGTCAAAGTTCAGTTCGAGTTGTAACTGACCCGCCATCAGAGGATTGACCTTTATTTGCTCAAGCCGGGAAGCAGCTTCAGCAGGCAACCAGACGCTGGCTAAAACAGCCAGCATGACAAATTGTCCGATCCTTGATTTTTGTTGATTCATAATCCTTTCCTGCCTGCGCGACTTATTCCGCCACTAAAATATTCAGCTTGGTTGTTCTCTTGACCCAACAACCCTTGCCATCGGGAACAAATTCCTGAAGCTCTACGGCATCAGGCTTAATCGATGTGATCAAACCATGGTTCAAGCCCATGTATTGTCCCTGTGCGACACGATAAACCTCGCCTTCCTGCGAATTAATCAGGGCCCACAACTGACCATTGATACCCATAGTCCCCCGCATCGACAGATTATCCAGAGAAAATTGCTCCAGAGGCTCTTTCACCCGATTACCATCGGGTTGCAGGCAATCTTTCTTAGCCTCCTGGGTTGGCATTGCCAGTTCAGGTTGTGGCTCCGCGAATGGAGTTCTATCTGTTTCCGGCGAAAACTTCATCGCCTCAAAATTCTCGACAACCGGTAATGGTTCAATCGGCAGCGCAGGACGACTCTTGACTTGGGTCACGTAATCATGAAGTTCATCGCTACCGGTACAGGCCGCTAATAACAGGAGCATTAGACTGGAGAGAAATAAGCGATTCATTATTTACTCCCCCCATTTTCAGTCCCGGCTTTCTTGATCGGTTTCTCGTTATAGCGATAGGTCTTGGCTAACATACTCATCAAGAGGCCATGACCTTCTTTCTCCCGTACCGTGGTGAAGCTATCCAGGATAACAATGCGCGGTAATGCGGCAACATCCGATGTAAATTTACCTAGCTGATTGTACGAGCCGGATAATTCAATGCGCATCGGCAATTCGGTAGAAAACTCATGCTGAATTTCGGGTTCCCAGTTGATCCGCAGCAGTTTCAACCCATTATCCATGGCAATGAAGCTGATATCGTCCAACAAGCCGGCCACTTCGTTTTTATTCGGCAACTGGCGTAACTGCGCCTGAAGCAAGGCTTCCAACTCAATCATTTGCTGTTTATAGGCTTCAAGGTTACTGGCAAATCCAGCTTTGATCTCGAATTGAGCCTTCAGTTCCGTTTCTTTGCTACGGCTACTGTCGAGTGCCGTAATGGAGTCGGCGATGACATAGACATAACCACCAACACCAATCAACACGAACAGTATAATAACAAGCGCAATCTTAACCGGCTTTGGCCAAACCCCGACATTCTGAAAATCTAATTCATTCAACTCTTGCAGGTTCATTATTTCTTCTCCTGCGGATTGGGTTTGGTCAATAGGTCCTGATTCAGGACTTTAAACATCATGGAGAACTCGCTTAACGCCAGGGTCTTGTCACTGGAGACGAAAATCGAGCTAATACTGGTCTGGCCAAGCCAGCCACTCTTGTCAATCATGCGCATCATGTTAGCGACTCGGCTATGTGCCTCGGTTTTACCGACAACATCAACCTGTCCATTCTGCAACGCCAGCGAATCCAGGTAGACACCATTGGTTACCAGAGAAGGCAAATCGTTATACAGATGCACGGCTTGATTACGGCTTTGCTGCAGTTGATCAATTAACCGCATCCGCTCGATCAGATCGCTACGACGCTTTTTCAGTTTATTAATTTCACCAATTCGCGCATCCAACAGGGTGATTTCACTCTGCAGATACTGATTCCGCTGCTCCTGATTTTGCAAAGCTTGTTGAAATACAAAATCAACTAACAGAACCAGACTGATCGAAACAACAGCAGCCACACCCAAAATGGAAAGAAAAATACGCTTCTGACGCTGTTTGGAAGCCTCTCGCCAAGGCAATAAATTTATATTTGACATGGTACAAAGCTCCGCAATGCCAACCCGAGTGCTGTCATGTATTTGGCACCATGTTTGACAAATTCACTCCGATGCTTGGGACTGACACTGAAGGGATCCGGGTGTTTCACTTCAATCTGTAATTCCATTGCCAGCTGCTCGACCAAACCAGGGATCAGACTGCCGCCGCCAGAAAGAATCAACATATCGACTTCCCGATGACCAGATGAGCTGCAAAACAGTTGGATGTTGCGTCGGACTTGCTGTACCAGCAGGGTAATATAGGGTGCCAGCACATCCATATCGGCATCAGCTGGGAGACGACTCTGCACCTTGGTGCGTTCCGCCTCATCTTGAGGAAGATTATAAAAGGAGGCGATGGATTGAGTGAAGTTGTCACCACCAAAGCTCTGCAGACGCGAGTAGATAATTTCCCCATTGACCATGACGCCGAACGTCAAAGAAACGGCTCCAATATCGACCAAGGCACACACTGCCTGAGCCTTGTCACCGATCAGCTCCGGTAGCAATGCAACGATGGAACGCCCTAAAGCATGCAAACCGACGTCCACAACTTTGACCTGCAAACCGGAATCCTGCAGGGTTGTCACTCGACTGGTAATACTATCGGTACGAGCCGCACTGACCAGAACATCGTTTCGGGTAGGGTCGCTCAGATTCGGGCCCAACACCTCAAAATCCAGACTAATTTCATCCAGGGGAAACGGGATCAGCTGCTCGGCCTCCATTTCGATATGACTCTCAAGTTCTGACTCGGTCATCTTGTTATCAACCTGAGTCACCTTGGTAATCACATTCGAACCAGAAACTGCAGTCGCCGCGAATCGAAAACGATTGGGCAACAACTTGACCAGCTGTTTTACCGATTGGGAAATTTTTTCGACGTCCTGCATCTGGTAATCGACCAGACTGCCCTTGGGGGTCAGGACCTCAATGCAAGCATCGATTTGGAAACGGCCTGGTTTGCCAGAGATCACCACGGCTTTGATGGTCTGGCTACCAAAGTCAATCCCAATCATGGGAAACAGACTACCTTGATTTGTTAAACCAAACATAAATGCATCCGTGCGGTTAGGGGCAATAGAATAATATTTTGTGCGTCAATCCTATACAGAGCCAAGGCTCAACACTATAGGAGTGTAGCAACCAAAACGCTCGAATTTGAACTAGTTAACAAATATACTGCAGCGCAGTTCACGCGCTTCTCTCAAATGGATGAATCAACATGCTCAAATGGCTTAAACGCCTGTTTTGGCTCGGCCTGTTTTTCGCAGTCGTTGGTATAGCAGGTATTTCGGCTTTTTACTTCACACTAGAGAGCAGCCTGCCTGATGTAACAAGTCTACGCGAAGCCTCACTTGAAACGCCAATGCGGATTTACAGTGCAGATGATGCATTGATCGCAGAATACGGCGAAATGCGTAGAATTCCGCTCAAGATCAGCGAAATACCCCAACCATTGGTGGATGCATTTCTGGCCATCGAAGACTCCCGGTTCTATGAGCACCCCGGGATTGACCCGATCGGGATCATGCGCGCAGGCTTCGTCTGGTTAACGACCGGACAGATGCGCCAAGGCGCCAGCACCATCACCCAGCAGGTCGCCCGTAACTTCTTTTTGAGCCGAGAAAAGACTTTATTACGCAAGCTCAAAGAGGTATTCCTGGCCTGGCATATCGAGAAAGAGCTGAGTAAGGACGAGATACTGGAGCTGTATCTCAATAAAATCATGCTGGGCTATCGCGCCTTCGGGGTCGGGGCCGCGGCCCAAGTTTATTATGGCAAACGGGTGGATCAATTAACCCTCGGCGAAATGGCGGTGATCGCCGGTCTGCCCAAAGCCCCCTCGTTGCTGAATCCGATCCGCTCCCCACAGCGCGCCCAGGCGCGGCGCAATGTGGTGCTAATGCGGATGCTGGAGCTGGGTAAAATCACCCAGGAGCAATACGAAGCAGCCAAGAGCGAACCCATAGCCACCCGCTATCATGGCGCCGATATCATGCTCAATGCAGCCTATATCGGTGAAATGGCACGCAAGTACATGGTCGACAAATACGGGGACGATGCCTACACCAAAGGCTTCAACGTCTATACCACTGTCTCGGCCAAGCGCCAGAAGGCAGCGGATGATGCCGTATTCCAGGGGTTGCTCGACTACGATATCCGCCATGGCTACCGCGGGGCAGATAAGCGCCTGTGGCAAGCCCAGGAGCCCGCCTGGAGTAGTGACAAGATTTATGAATATCTGACCGACGTCCCCAGCAGCGATCCCTTTGAGCCCGCCGTGGTGACGCGGATCCGGGACAAGCAAGCCGATGTGGTGATCAAGGGCGGGCTTGAAGGCACGATCAATTGGGATGGCATGAAGTGGGCCCGTAGCTTTATCTCCGATGAGCGTCAGGGTGCGGCACCGCGTCGCGCCGCCGACATTTTGCATGTCGGTGATCAAATCTGGGTCTGGCCGGTAGACGATACCCAGCTGCGCCTGGTGCAAATCCCGGATGTGAATGCGGCCTTTGTCGCCCTGAATCCACAAAACGGCGCCATCGAAGCTCTGGTCGGCGGTTTCAGTTTTGAGCTGAGCAAGTTTAACCGGGTCGATCAGGCCAAACGGCAAGCCGGCTCGAATATCAAACCCTTTATCTATTCAGCAGCCTTCAATAGCGGCTTTACCCTCGCCTCTTTGGTCAATGATGCGCCGATCAATCAGTGGGATACCGGCAGTGGCTCAGTCTGGAGCCCGAAAAACTCACCGCCGGTTTACGATGGCCCCATTACCCTGCGAGAAGCCTTGGCTCGCTCCAAGAACGTGGTGTCTGTGCGCCTGCTGCGCAGTATCGGCATCGGCAAGTTGATGGAGCATTTGCGCCTGTTCGGTTTCGACGTCAAACCGGAACAACGCAACGAGGCGCTGGCACTGGGTGCCATCGAAGTGTCACCGCTGGAAATGGTCACCGGCTATGCCGCGATCGCCAATGGCGGTTTCAAAGTGACACCGTTCTTTATCTCGCGCATCGAGGATGCTCAAGGGCACCCGTTATTCGAAGCGACTCCGGCTAAAGCCTGCAGTGATTGTGATAACCAGGGGCCACTGGCAGCCCATAACACCAGCAGTGGTGCCGAAACCACGGCCAGCGTCCCCACCGAGAATGCGATCCCGGGGGCTCAAGTCGCTCCGCAGATCATCAGCCATGCCAACGCCTTTTTGGTCTCCGAAGCCCTGCATAGCGCTATCTTCGGTGGCAAGGATCGCGGTATGAATGCCGGGTGGATGGGAACCGGTTGGCGCGCCGCGAAGGCGCTGGGTCGCCATGACATTGCCGGGAAAACCGGGACTACCAACGAAGCGAAGGATGCCTGGTTTTCAGGTTTCAACAGCCAGTTAGTAGCAACAGCCTGGGTGGGCTTTGATGACCACCGCCGCAAGCTGGGCCGCTCCATTGCCGGTAATGAATATGGCGCCAGCGCTGCACAACCGATCTGGATTGATTTCATGAAGGTGGCTCTTGCCGGTATGCCCGAATCACCGATCCCCCAGCCAGCGGATGTGACCACGGTGCGGATCGACAACATCTCCGGCCTGATCAGCTCCCGGGAAGATGGCTCAAGTCGTAGCGAGTTCTTCCAGCGCGGTCAGGAGCCGACCCAATCCGACCCGGGGAATGCCACCCTGTTTGGTGAAGGCGAATCAGCAACACCAGGCACCAGTACCGAAGATATTTTCTAAACGCTTCACGCTCTATTCGCCGCTAACATCAGGTCCCGGATCTTCCATGTCAGAAGAGACGGGACCTGATACCATCAATGCCCATTCCGTCTCTCAACCAAGCTTGGTCCGAGCTTTTTATTCGCCTGAAGTCCCCATTACCAGTGTTCCTATAGCCAAAGTTCCCATCGCCAGCTTGCCTGATGCACCGCATTAGGGCACCATATGAGCCATATTTATCTGCGCCAGTTTCGATGACCTTTGCCCGGCATCAGGCTTGGTCACGATGCCCATCGCTTCTTCTTGTTGCAGTGAAACTTCCTATCATGACGTTATCGAAATCGATGAAATGGCTCTGTGCGGGCTTGCTCGGTATCTCGCTTCTGGGTGTGGCTGGCGTAGTGGCGCTGCGCTATCAGGCCAGCACCCTCGGCAGTCAATCGTCACCGACATTCGCCAATACGTTAGTCCCTATCGATTTTCGTCACCCCGATGCCCTGATCCTCAGTGAACAGTTATCCCGGCTGCCCCAGGACCTGCTAAAGATCCCCTTGCTCAAAGCCACGCTCACCGAAGAGTTCGCCTTTTACTATGAGGAGCAGGAGGGTCGACTCTCCCTGATGGGCACCCTGCGTCGCCTCGCCTATGAGCATGATTTGCGCCTCAGCGACACCCTGATCCAGCAAGTTCTCGATTCCCCCGCCGAGCTGGCGCTGTGGCGTGGGTCCGACGGCAAACTCAATCACTGGATGTTGTCCCTGGAACAAAACCTGGTCACCCGCGCGCTCCAGGGATTAGCCAAGATCGCCCTGCACGACTCCCAGCTGAGCCAAATCGGCGAACTGCAGGTGGATGGTGAAACCGAGCCGCTATTGCAGTTGGCCTACGGCTATCAACGTCATCTGGTGCTGGCATCTCACGGCTCGCGTCTGGTGATCCTCTCGGATGCCGGTATGCTGCTGGGCTACGACAAACCGGCGACCTCCGACGCCGCGACGGCTGAGAATGAGCCCACTGAATATCAAGAGCCCAAGTTACTGGACTCCCAACTGGCGTTTCTGGCTTCAGCCCTGAGCACAAGCCAGCAACAACCCTCGGCGGCGCGTCAGGAGTTGCTGCTGCCCGAGCCGACCAAGGGCCACAGTCTGATCCTGAGTACCCATTTTCTCTCCTTCGGCTATCAGCGCTTCTTCCCCTCCCTGCAAGCCCTGCGATTTGACTTCGATGGTCAACACTGGAACAGCCAGCTGCTGGCCGATGAGAGTTTGCAGCCCTGGGGCTGGGATAACCAGCTACTCTGGCAAGCCGCGCCCACGGCACCGGCTCTCTGTCAGAGCCTGCCGCTGGATTGGTCCGCAGCCGGAAAATTGGCACAACAGCTCAACCCGGAGGATGGGGCACTGTCCGCTGCATTCACCCGGTTACAGGCACCGGTTGCCGTGTGCTGGTATGACAAGTCCCGGCTCAGTACCCCACTCTTTATCGCCCGATTCAGCGATGCAGCCAGTGCCGACAAATTCGCGGCGCCATTAGGGGCGCTGTTTAACCGGGTCATAGGGGCTTATGAGTACGTGCGCGGCGAGCGCTTCCCGGTGGAGGAAGAGGATACCGAGCAGGCTCACTACTGGAGCCGGGTCGTCAGCGCCCGTTATGGCAGCCAGTTGGCCGCCAAAGAGCCGTTTAAGGATGAGCTCTCGGCCGCGCGTTATTTCCCGGTGAAGCTGGCGGTTGCTGACGAGTATCTGTTCTTTTCCCCGGATGGCTCCCTGGTCGAGCAGGCCGTGGCCGTACGGCAGAAACAATATCCTGCTTTAGCCGATGGCATGAAGGATGCCAATCTGGTCGTGGCGCGCATCACGCCTGCGGCGCTGGCCGGCCTGCTGGAGCGCGAGATGTACGCCAGTCTGCCAGGGCAGCTGGAGCCCTTGTTCCGTAACGCCGCCAAGCACTATCTGGCACCTCGACTGAAAACTCTGGCGGGGTATCCGCCGCTGACCATCCGGCGTCCCGATTCCTTGCTGAGCCTGAAAACCGGCCGTCAGTGGCAGCCGCTGGATTGGCAGTTCGACACGCCATGATCTGGAGGGGGTTGCTACTGAGCCTGATGTTGATGCAGGGCTCTGTGTCCGCGCTGGAGGGACTGGCAAACGAACCCCTCCCCGGCCAACTGGATGCCCGGCAGTCCCAATATTTTCGTGCCTGGTTTACCCGCATCGTCGATGAGCAGGTGCGACGCCCCTCCCCGCGCTGGGTGCATCGGGATTGTGCCGGGCTCATTCGCTATGCCGCAGCCGAGGCATTGGCAGAACATGATGAAAAATGGCTGCGCGCCAACGGACTGACACCTCAGGGCCTACCCCCGCCCCTGGAGCTGAGTCCGGAGCAGCAGAATTTGCGTTTCAACTGGCGGGATATCGACGGCCAGAACAAGGCGTTTGTCACGGCATTGGCGCTGATCCAGGGCAATAGCCAATTTGTCGGTAAAGAGATCAATCAGGCCCAACCCGGCGATCTGCTGTTCTTTGATCAAGGGGATGAACAACACCTGATGGTCTGGATGGGGCAATACATTGCCTATCACACAGGTACGGTCACGCCGCGCGACAATGGTTTGCGTGCGGTAACGGTTCAACAGCTTATTCAATGGAAGGACACCCGGTGGCAACCCATTGGCAACAACCCAAATTTTATCGGATTCTATCGTCTGGGCTTCTTATCGCCCTAGCCGGTCTGTTGAACACGACGCTCGCCCAGGCTGACGAGAGCAACCCCACGCCGGATGAGCAGCGCGAGCAACTGGCGCAGAGTGCCAGTACGCTCCAGCCCATACCCGGGAGTGATTACAGCCCGTTGCAGGGATCGACCTTCTATCTGTTGAGCGATACCAGTTATGGCAGCGATGAGCAGGCCCTGGTGCGGCTCGAAGCCAATGCCCGCGAGCAATATTATCTGGAGCAATATGGCGGCGCCGATGTCCGGCTCTACCGGATCCCGGAACCCCTGGCGTTCCTGAAAAAACAGGGCAACTTGCACCGAGTCAAGGTACAGGCCCACTACCGCGGTGAAGGGGCAGCCAACACCTTGAGTTATCTCTGGGACTCCTGGTACAAGAGCAGTCGCCGCTCCTGGCAACGGCTGCTGTCGGCCGACAGCCGTCTGATTGCGACCGGGATCGCGCCCGAATTCAGCACCAGTGCCAACATCGACAAGCCGACCCGCTACGAGAACCCGCAGCAGTTCGTACCGATCCCGGGCCTGCCGCTGCTGGAACAATTTCGTTATCCGCTGTGGCAAGCCAAGGGCATAGAGCCGCCCAAGGGCGTCAAACTCGAGGGCAGCAGCAGCGAATTTATTGCCCCTAAACCTGGCAATGTGATGATACCGCTCGGCAAACAAAAGCCGGGGTTATATCTG
The DNA here is from genome assembly GCF_054780855.1 of Pseudaeromonas pectinilytica. Classification (NCBI taxonomy): domain Bacteria; kingdom Pseudomonadati; phylum Pseudomonadota; class Gammaproteobacteria; order Aeromonadales; family Aeromonadaceae; genus Pseudaeromonas; species Pseudaeromonas pectinilytica. The sequence goes on along the minus strand of NZ_BAAGVN010000357.1, from coordinate 26,067 downwards.
GTGGAAGCCATGATCGGCTCGCACCGTGCCACCACATTGCTGTTTGTTTCCAACAGCATTCTGGTGACGAAAAATGCCGGCCACCAGTTACTCGCCTGGAGCGTCAATCGCCACAGCGGCGCGCCCATGCCCGGTAGCCAGCTGACCTGGAGTGACGGCACCGGCATCTTGCAAAGCCAGACCAGCGATGCCCAGGGGGTCGGTCTGTTTGATCACGTCAGCCCGGAGCATAGCTATCTGCTGGCCCAGGACGCAGAAGGCGGCCTGACCATTGCCGAGAACTTTTACTACGACAGCGAAATCTACAATACCAAGCTCTACGCCGTGACCGATCGCCCCCTGTATCGACCCGGGGATCAGGTCAATATGAAATTTATCGCCCGCCATTTCACTAATGCCCGCGATTCAGAATCGGTGGCCGATGGCAGCTTAGGAGTCGAGATCCTGGATCCCTCCGGCATGAGCCTGTTGCAACAGCAGACGCCCTGGCAAGCCCGTCAAGGCGCCGATTTGGCTTTCACCCTGCAGCAAGAAGCGCAACCCGGTGGTTATGAAATCCGCATGACCCTGGGTGCGGATCGCTACGCCGCCGCTTTCCGGGTCGCCGAATACGTCAAACCCCATTTTGATATCCAGCTGCAGTTTGACGATAAGAGCCACAAGACCGGAGAAGCCATCAAGGGCCACATCCAGTTGCGCTATCCCAACGGCGATCCGGTCGCCAATGCCGCCGTCAGCCTGAGTCTGCGCGCTCAGCAATTGAATATGCTGGAAGGCGAGTTGCAGTATGCCGGTCAATTCCCGGTCAAACTGCAGCAGCAAGAACTCAAGAGTGATAGCGAGGGGAACGTGGCGCTGGAACTGCCTGCCGCCAAAGAGCCCAGCCGCTATATTCTGACCCTGCTGGCCAATGATGCGGCCGCCTGGCGGGTGAAGAGTACCCGCGAGATCCTGATCGAGCGAGGCGCAACGCCGTACCGGTTGGAGGCGAGCAGCCAGTTCAGTCAACCGGGCGATTCAGTCAGCTTTGATTGGCAGCCGGTCGCTACTGCTGCCGTGTCGCCCGATCCCGCATCAGCACCGGTCAGCTATGAGCTGATCCGCCTGGAAGATAGAAATCGCCAACAGGGAGTGCTGACCGCGGGCAGCAACAGCCTGGATCTGCCATTTACCGAATCCGGCTCCTATACCCTCAACCTGCGCGATGGTGCCGGCAATCTACTAGCCGCCACCAACCACTGGGTATCCGGTGACGGCTTGAAGGCGGCTCCCGGGGTCATCGAAGTGCGCTTTGACCAGCAGCGCTATCAGGCCGGTGATACGGCGCAAGCGCTGATCACCTTCCCGGAGGCGGTCACCGAAGCCTTGCTGACCCTGGAGCGCGACAAGATCGAGCTGCACGCCCTGCTCACCCGCGGCGGCAGCTGGTTCAGTGCCAAAGCCATCACCGACCGGCAATGGCAGGTCAGCATTCCGGTCACCGAAACATTGGCGCCGAATGTCACCTTTTCTGTGCTGTACGCCAAGCAGGGAGAATACTGGTTCCGCAACGCCGGGTTACTGGTTGCCCAGCCCAAGGTCGAGTTGCAGATCCACAGCGACAAGCCGAGCTATCGCCCCGGCGAACGAGTAGAGCTGGATCTGGACAGCCAGGTGGCGGGTCAACCGGCCGCCGCCCAGCTGGTGGTGAGCGTGGTAGACGAGATGGTCTACCTGCTGCAACCTGAGCTGGCGCCGGATATTCACGACTTTTTCTACCACCCGCGCCGCAACAATGTGCGCACCACCTCCAGCCTCAACTTCATCACCTATGACATGTCGTTGCCCTATGAAGGCAAGGCCAGCGGTGAGCGTCGCTTCAACGAACGCGGCGTCAAGGTGCTGGAGCGGCCCCGCCGCGAGGACAAAGACACGGCGCTGTGGGCACCGAATGTCCAGACCGACGCCAACGGCAAGGCCCACCTGAGCTTTATCATGCCCGACTCCCTGAGTCGCTGGCGCGTCACGGTGCGCGCCGTCACCCCGCAGGGTGTGGTGGGACAGACGCAGGATTATGTGCGCTCCGAACTGCCGTTCTATCTCAAGTGGACCGGGCCGACCCAATTCCGGCAGGGGGATGAACCGAGCGTCGAACTGGTGGCCTTCAACAACCAAGCCGAAGCAACTTCTGCCGAGGTCACACTCAGCGGCGGCAGCGAGCCGCAGAGCCAACCCACGACCCTGGCACCTGGAGCCAATTACCTGTTGTTCCCGCTCCAAGGGGTGCAAAGCAGCACCCTGAACAGCCAGCTAAGTATCCAGAAACAGCCGGTGGATACCCTGCAGACCACTCTGAGCGTCCGCCCTCTGGCGTGGCCGGCACCGCAACAGCAACAGCTTGGCTGGCAACCCAAGCTGCCGTTGACGCTACCTGAGGATGCCGTCGATCTGCGTCTGAGCCTGCAATCGGCCGGAGATGGCGCCCTGCGTCGGGTGCTGGATGATCTGATCACCTATCCCTATGGCTGCCTGGAGCAGACCGCCAGCCGCCTGATCCCGCTGGCCATCGCCTATCGCTTGACCGATGAAGCCGCGCTGCGGGATCAGCTGCGCAGCGCGCTGCTCACCCACAGAGTCCGCCTGATCCAGATGGCAAACATGGACGGTAGCTTCGGCTGGTGGGGCGATCAGACCCAGGGCACGACTCTGCTCAGTAGTTATGCCTACTTCGCCGACTGGTTCACCACCCAGGCGATGGGGCTGACACTCCCCGCCGGTCAAGGGGATGCCCTGCTGGCCATCTATCAGCAAAAGGCCGCCCAGGAGCCGGTACTGCATCGGCAATTGGCGTTGTGGTGGATGGCGCAGATGGGACTGCCCGTTGATACCCTGCAACAGGGCGTCGACGAGGCTCTGCTGGCCCAACTCCAGCAACACCCGGCGCCGCAGATCCCAGCACCACAGCTCCCTGAGTCAACCTCGGCAGCCGCTGCGACCCAAGAGTCCGTCGCATCAACCCCGTCGGCCAGTCAGCCGACCGATGCGGCGCAGACTAAAACGGCGCAGGCAGCAAACGTCTCCAGCGCACAGCCTACAGCCGTCTCGGCAGCAACGGCGGCGATGATAGCCAAGCCCGACACCAGCGCTGATACCGGAATAGGCAGCAGCACAGCTACTGCATCCCAGCTGACCAGCTGGAGTCAGGATGGCGTCATCATGAGCCAACCCGACAGCGATACCGGGCTCGCCCTGGCGCTGCTGCTGAATCAACAACTGCATCAGCAGCGCAGCACCCCGTTGCCCGCACCTCTGGCCTCCCGAGTCAAAGCCTGGCAACCCTGGATCCTGGCCAGCCCGGATCCGCTGCTGCAACTGCTGCGCCACGGTAAAGCGGCTGCAGCGCTCTCCGCTAGCGAGCTGGACTCACTGCTGGCCCGCGTTACCCCGCAAAGCCCGACGCTGGAGCGCGCCCTGCTGTTGAGCCTGCTGCAATCCCGGTTGACGGCCACGCCGAGCGCGGCCCCCTCGGTCACGCTCGATGGCCCCTGGCTGGCGCGACGCCTGCCCAGTGGCGCTACGGAATGGCAATGGCAAGGTCAGGGTCTGCCGAGACACCTCAGCTTCCAGGGCCAGCCTGCCGCCGGCACTCAGCTGCTGGTGCGCTATGAAAGTGGTGAACAACAAGCAGCGAGCTTGCCGATAGAGCTGCAGCGCACCCTCTATCGACTGGATCCGTTGAGCGATGGCACCGGCTTTACCGCGGTGGCCCTGGCGCCGGATGAGACGCTGCAGAGTAACGCTCTGTATGTGGATGAAGTGATACTGACGCCCAAGGAGAATGACCACTACCGCTACGGCATGCTGGAAGTTGCCCTGCCGCCAGGGGCCGATGTCGAACCCTCGACCTGGGGCATCCAGATCGCCGGGCTCGATGGCAACCAGACGCCGGTGAGTTTCAGTCGTGCCCAGTTTGAGGCTGGATCCCTCTCCTACCGGGTGCCAGTCCCCGAGCTCAACGCGCCACTCACAGTCCGGCAACTGCTGCGCTTTGCCGAACGCGGTCGCTTTAACTTGCCCGCCAGCCGCTACTTCTCCATGTATCAGCCGGCAAACAAAGCCCTGACCGATGCCGGCAAGCCTGTGCAGTGGCGAGTGGAGTAATCCATGCGCGCCCCCGGCCTGTTGCTGCTTGTCGCCACTCTGCTTCTGAGCCCGCCGCTGTGGGCCCAGAGCCTCGGCGATGAGCAAGAGCGCAGCAGCGACGGGCAAGAGAGCAGCGGCAACGCACAAGAGAGCTGGCCGGATCGTCTGGCGTTGGGAGGCGACGAATCCCGGGTATGGCAGTTGGATACCACTGCCGGAGCGCAGGCTCTGGATGACCGTTTGCATACGCCGCTGGGCAGTATCTGGAAGCTGTTTGTCTACAGTTATCTGCTCGCTACCGCCCAGCCCGAGCAGCCCTTGCGCTGTGAGGGGCGCCAGCCGCAGCAGGAGAGCTATTGTTGCGATCCCGGCGAGAGCATCAACCGGGAGCAGGCACTGATCCGCTCCTGTGGTCTCTACTTTGCGCCGCAACGCTTGGGGCTCCAGGCCGACACCTGGCGCGACTACTGGCAAAGCCGTCAGGCCCCGAGTTGGCTCAGAGACCTGACGCAATTGAACGAAGCGCAATCCGTTTCCGTTCGTTCGCTGTTGCACGCGCTGGCGCTGATCCCGGATCGGGTGCAGGCACAAACTCGCACCACTCTCGGCGCTATCATGTTGCAGGGGCGCGGCAAGGGCGGTGTGGGCGCGCTCGGCATGCTGGTGCGGGCCAAGACCTTCACCCTGCCCACGACGACCTGGGGAACGCTAGGCGGTGGCGCAGGTTGGAGCGACAACGGCACCCCGTTATGGTTTTCAGGCTTGGGCAGCAGCCCCCAGGTGATTCAACGACTGGCGCCCCGGATGGCCGACATACTGCTGCAGCAACCGGCACTTACCGTCCTCAACCCTGCCGTCCGCAGTACTTCGATCGGCAGCTGCGTGCGGGTGCGTTATTTTGCCCGCTATCCGCTGGCCCGAGTGCTGGATGCCGCCGGCCAGGACGCGCAGCCCGGCGCCTTGCAAGGCCTGTTCACTCTGCACTTCCAGAATGGTCAGCAGCTAAGTTGGCAAGCCGAGCCCGGAGCCTTCTGGCTAGAGCAGGCGACGGGACAAAACCCCGAGATCCAGGGGCGATTCAGTGAAGCCGATTATGTGGCGCGAGTCATAGACCGCGAAGGGGATACTCACTATCCCCAGGCCAGCCGGGCGCTGGCCGTCGCCGCCCGCAGTTATCTGCATCAACAAGCCCGCCATCAGGGGGATTGTCTGCAACTGGACGATAGCTCGCGTTTTCAGCGCGTCTCCCCCCATGCTCCTACAGCCGCAGCTATCGCTGCAGCGCGCACCACCGAGGATCTGCAGCTGCAAGGCATCGAGGTGCAATATCATAGTCACACCGCCAAGCCGAACCGGATGAGCTGGCAGCAGGCGGTGGCCGACGAACAGGCCGGTCTGGATTTTGTGCAGATCCTGGCGCGCGCCTATCCAGCCGCCACCCTGCAGCTGAGCCAAGATAGCGGCACCAGCGACTGCCAACCCCTGGTGGAGGCCCAGAGCTGGCTCCAGCATCAGACGCCCCGCTGGCGCAGCCGACTGCAAGACGAACCCGGTTTTGAAGCCCCGCCCCAGCCGGTGGGCATTTGCTTGCTGCGGCAGGGCCGTCCCTATGCCGACAAGCAGGCACGGCGAATTTTTGTCCGCCCCAATCCATCACTGGATGGGCGCATCGCGCTCACCCACGAATATTTGCATCTGGCCTTTGCCCATCACCCGCTCGGTGAGGATGAGGCCTATATTGAGGACCTGGCGCGACGCCTGGTAAGAGGTGAACCATGATTCCATCCACGCGAGCCCTGTTGCTCCTGCTGACCACGCTACCGCTGGCACTGGATGCCGCGGAAACCATAGAGCTGGCCAACCCGACCGGTGGTTGGCGGGCGGGAGTCGCCGAGCCTGACCACTACCTGCAAGAGGTGCACTATCCGGCCAACTCGGTCTCGGCACCGCTGGATCAGGGCAAAGAGAGTCTGATCCGCGGCCAGATCAACGATCGCCCCAAGGATGCCAAGGCTCCCTATACGCTGGTGGTCAATGGCATCGCCATGCCGCAACGGGTCGAAGCGGATGGCAGCTTTGCCCGCTCCTATTCGTTTGCCGCCGGCAGCAACAGCGTGGAACTCCGCAGCCCGGATGGCAAGGCCAGCAAGCGGGTGCAGTTTTATGATACCCAGAGCGGTCAGGTGCACCCCAAGTTGCGCATCTTGCTGGCGTGGGATACCGACAATACCGATCTGGACTTGCACGTGGTCACCCCGGATGGCGAGCACGTCTTCTACGGCAATCGGGTGTTGGATAACGGCGGCGCGCTGGATGTGGATGTGACCACCGGCTATGGACCGGAGATCTTCTCCTCGGCGGCACCGCAACCGGGCACCTATCTGGTCTACGTCAACTACTATGGAAGTGGCGAGGATGAATCCAGTCTGACCACGGCCCAGGTCAGTGTGGTCACCGATGAGGGTGAAGCCAACGAGCAGCAGCAGAGTTTTCGCATTCCGTTACGCAAGGCGGGTGAGCTGACGCTGGTCAAGCACTTTGTCCTGCCCTGAACCGGCCAAAGCCCTCAGAATGCTACGGGTATAACTCTCGAGCATACGGAGAAAATGACTGAATTATCAGTCTTGCGCAAAAAGATATTCTGACTAGAATGCTGAAAACCGGGGGCCTCAACAACCTCCGGTTTTTTTGTGCCCGCAAACGCTGCGGCTTAGAAAAGGATCACCATTATGCGTATCGAAGAAGACTTGAAACTCGGCTTTAAGGATGTGCTGTTTCGGCCCAAGCGCTCCACTCTGAATAGTCGTTCTCAAGTAAAATTGGAGCGGGAATTCACGTTCCGTCACGCCCAGTGCCAATGGAGCGGCGTGCCGATTATCGCCGCCAATATGGATACCGTCGGTACCTTTGCCATGGCCCGCGCCCTGGCCGGTTTCGAGATGATGACCGCCATCCATAAACACTACAGCATCAACGAGTGGCAAGAGTTTGTTGCCCGGCAAGATGAAACCGTACTGCGCCATGTCATGGTCTCGACCGGTACCTCACCTAGTGACTACGAGAAGGTCAAGACCATACTCGCCCTCTCCCCGCAGCTGCGTTTCATCTGCGTCGATGTGGCCAATGGCTATGCCGAGCACTTCGTCGATTTCGTGAAAAAGATGCGTGATACCTTTCCTGGGCATGTGATTTGTGCGGGCAACGTGGTGACCGGCGAGATGGTCGAAGAGTTGATCCTCTCCGGCGCCGATCTGATCAAGGTCGGCATAGGCCCAGGCTCGGTGTGCACTACCCGGGTCAAGACCGGGGTGGGTTACCCGCAGCTGTCGGCCATTATCGAATGCGCTGATGCGGCCCATGGTCTGGGCGGTCAAATCGTCGGCGATGGCGGTTGTGCCTGCCCGGGTGATGTGGCCAAAGCCTTCGGCGGCGGTGCTGACTTTGTCATGCTCGGCGGCATGCTGGCAGCCCATGATGAGAGTGGTGGCACCCTCATCGAGCGGGATGGTCGTCGCTTCATGCAGTTTTACGGCATGAGCTCGGCATCCGCCATGGGCAAACATGCCGGTGGTGTGGCCGAATATCGCGCCTCGGAAGGTAAAACCGTGGAGCTGCCATTCCGTGGTCCGGTCGATGCCACGGTGCGGGATATCCTGGGTGGCGTGCGCTCGACCTGTACCTATGTCGGCGCGGCGACCCTCAAGGAGCTGACCAAACGCACCACCTTTATCCGGGTGCGGGAGCAGGAAAACAACGTCTACGGCAAAGAGTAGCGATCCCCACGCAAACGGCCGACGCAAAGCAAACCATAGATGCAAAAAAAGGGAGGCCCCAGGCCTCCCTCGATGACAGACACACAACCTGAACCTAGGTTCAGACATGGATGTCAATATTGCTGCCAATCGACCCGGATGCAGATTTTGCCGGAGTCGCAGACGGTGCTGTTTGGGCAACCTCCTGCACCAACTCCAACGCAGCCTGCCCCTGAGCTTTTTGCTGGCGATTGGCCATTACGGCCGCCAACAGTTCATGGCTGACATTACCACTTGGCGCTGAAACACTCATAGTGACACCTCCTGTCCATCCCCTGTATCGGCTGGCCCGGCGCTAAGTTTAGCGCTCAATCACACTCTGCCTCTATTCCACAGATGGTTGCTGCGAGCGCCAGCGGCGTTGGAGTGCGGGGGCGTAGCGCCACAGGGCGTAGCCGGCGGCAAGCAGCAGGGCGTAGAGCGCCTGTTCGGCCAGGGCCAGCAACACCAGGCCGCACAGCAGGCAACTGATCGCCGCCAGCAGCCGTCCGGTGGCCGGCAACAGTCGCCATCCGGCCGCCATACACAACAGGTAGACCAGAATGAAGTTGCCGTTGGCGTAGCGGATCAGCTGATCCAGCGGCAGATGCCAGACCCGGGTCCCCCCGGTCGCCAGCACGCACACCAGCAAGATGCACAGCAAAGCGCGCACCGGCGTGCCGCGGGAGGAGAGGCGCGCCAGGGGGCGCGGTAACTTGCCCTCGTCGGCCAGACTCCAGATCAGTCGGGCAAAACCCTGCAGGTAGATGTTGATGCTGGCAAAACAGGAGAGATAGCCCAGGATCGCCGCCAGCCATTTAGCCGAGGGGCCCAGCAGTTGCGCCAGCAACATGGGAATGGCACTGCCATTGGTGGCCTCATCGCCATAGAGACCGAACTTCACCACCGCCACCGAGTTGGCCCAGTAGATGGCCCCGGCCAGCAGCACACCGCACAGCAGCGCCAGCGGGTAATCCCGCCGCGGATTGCGAAACTCCTCCCCCATATGGGCGAAAGCCTCCAGCCCGACAAAACACCAGAACATCACCGCCATGGCGCTGCCCAGTGCCGGCAAGCCCGCCAGCTGGGGTAACTGCTGCAGGCCATCGTGCCAACTTAAATCTCCCAGCCACCAAATCAGCCCCGTCATGACGACGATGGCCCCCGCAATCAGCAACTGCAAACTGCCGGACGAACCCGCGCCGCGCAGACCGAGCAGCAACACGCCGCACAGGGTCAGCAACTGCACCGCCCACAGACTCCAATCGTTCATCGCAAACAGCGCATGCCAGAAACCGGCCGCCATATTCAGCGCCGCCGGCAAGCCAACCGGCAACACCGCCAAAAACAGAAATGCCGAGAAGCGTTCGGCCCCCGGACCAAAGGCCAGGCCAATCAGGTGGGGGGCGCCTCCGGCATGGGGGTAGCGGCGTCCGAGACGGGCGAAGGTAAAGGCAATCGGCAGCACCAGCGCGATCAGCAGCAGCCAGATCCACACCGAGGACGGGCCCGCCAGTGCCGCCGAGGTGGCCGGTACCACGAAAATCCCCGTTCCCAGCAATGAGGTGGCCAGCAAGCCAATTCCCTGCCACAACCCTAACTCCTTCTTTAATCTCGGCATATCCATAGTCCGTTAACCTTACTTTCTGCTATGTTAACGCCGCCAGCTTGCCCTGTAACGGCGCAAATTGGCGGCGATGACGGTCAAAGTGACGGTTTTGGCCGTCATAGTGAGCGCGCAGCGCGGCAGGCTTAGACCCAGGAGTGTGGTTGTTGGATAAGTACGATCAGAAGATCATGGCCCTGCTGCAGGATGATGGGCGCATGAGCATCAGCCAGTTGGCGCGGGAGGTCAGCCTCTCCCGCTCCGCCGTGACCGAGCGCCTGAAACGGCTCGAAGAGCAGCATATCATTAGCGGCTATCACGCCCGGCTCGGCACAGCGCAGCAACCGCCGATCCGCGCCTATTTCGAGCTGTTTTACCAGGTGGCGCGTTGTGAGCAATATGCCGAACAGTTACGGCTGCTGCCGGAAGTACAGTTGTGTCACAGCATCAGTGGTCAGACCGATATGCTGGTCTATGTCGAAGTGGCGGACATGGCGCGGCTGGAATCCTTGCGCCGCGAGATAGAAAACCTGCCGAATATCACCATGGTCAAAACCCATATGGTGCTCAGTGAGCTGATTAACCGCAAATTCTAGGAAGGTCCTGCGCCATACGGTTGCTCCAGGCTGGATTATACTTGCAAGCATCCCCCTGGCGGGCTCAGCGCAGACCCGAACCCTCTCCTCATGCGGAGTAAGCCCCGATGAAGCTGTTACAGTCCTGGATCTGGATATGCCTGTTAAGCTCGGGGCTCGCACACGCCGAGACGTTGAGTGCCGGCACGGCGCCGTGGCGACCGTTCGCGTTTTACGACGAGCAGCACCAACTCCAGGGTATTGCGGTAGATATTGCTCGGGAATTGGCTCAACGAACCCAGAACCAACTCCAACTCGAACTCTATCCGGCCAAACGGCTGAATCAGTTATTCGATACCGGGCAACTGGATATCAACATCGCCGACTCGCCGCAGTGGAATCCGCAACCGACACCGACGTCGATCCGCTTTACTCGGCGCTATATGGAAATCCGTGAGTATCTCTACTTTGCCCGTGATCATGGGATCAAGGCTCAGCGTGTCGATGAACTCAAGGATCTGGATATTGGCCTGATCCTGGGGTATGCCTATCCCAAGCTGGAGCCGCTGTTTGTCTCCGGTCAATTGCGCAAACATGAATATGCCGATGAAGAGACACTGCTCAAACTGCTGCAACGCCACCGTCTGGATGCCATTGTGATGGACGACGTGCTGTTCAACCATCTGGTGCAACTAAATCCCCAGCGAGCTCATCATTATCAGCAAGGGCTGAAGTTGAGCACGGCCCCCGTGGCCCTGAAACTGCACAGCAGCGATGACCAACTGACGCAGCAATTGGACGCGGCTCTGCTGCAGATGGAGCAGGAACAGGTCATTGACCAGATCATTCAACGCTACATAGGCCCCGACTCCACCGCAGGATCGCGCTAACCCAGCCGCGGCCACACCCGAGGATAAAAAGGCCCTATCCCAGTTACCTGTCGTAAATCGAGAGGGATGGAGTCTGGACGAAAAGCAGACCGTTGGCGGCACGGACGCCACCTCCGAGCCAACATGGATGTTTTTACGGCGTGTCTGCGTTCGCCCTGACTCCTGAATACGGGCTTGATGCCGAGTTTTGATCCGAACAACGCATAACTGGGACGGCGCCAATAAAAAGCCCCCGCCAGTGATGGCGGGGGCTTGTGGCTTGCAGCCTGAAACAGGCTGATATCAGGTCGAACGTTTATTGCGCGGAGATGCTGTACTTCAAGGTACTGTCGTTGAAGGTCACCTTATAGGTACCAACCACGGTCGTGGCAATATCCTTGCCGGCTTTCTCAGCCACACCATCGGCATTGTTGTCACCATAGTTGGTGGCCCAATCGCCATTGACGTCCAGCTTGAAGCGCTGGGCGCCATTGGCATCCCCCGCTCCGCTGAAGCTGATGTTGATCTGCCAGGTGTTGTCGGCCACCAGCGTCATGGCACTGGTGCCCCAACTGTTCGGCGTGCCGCGGAAGTAGAGCTGAGCCAGGTTCTTCTTGAACGTCACCACATCCTGCACCGTCACCACCGAGCTGGCGGTACTGGTCTGGCCGTCATTATCCGTGACCGTGACGGTCACGGTATAGGTACCGGCTGCCGTGAAGGTCCGCGTCAATGAACTGGTGGTTTCTCCGGTGTTCCAGCTATAGCTCTGGATGGTGCCATCGCTGTCGGTAGAACCAGCAGCACTGAAGGTCACACTGCTCCCGGTGCTGACCGTGGTACTGGAGGGCGTGAGCACGGCAACCGGAGGTTTCGGCGTCACCGGGCAAGTCACCCGATAAGCCAGGGTTGCATCGTTGACTTCGACAATACAGGTCCCCACCAGCGTGGTGTAGATATCCGTGCCGGTCAGATCCAGTTTGCCATCCTTGTTGGTATCGCCATAGTTCTGCGACCAATCCCCTTTCACGTCAAACTTGAAGCGCTGATTGGCTTGGCCATCCAGGACCACGCTGGTGCGCCAGGTATTGGCGGCCACTAGCGTCATCGGCGTCGCCACCCAGGCGTTCGGAGTTCCACGGAAGTAGAGCTGGGCAAAGTTATGGACCGGGGTCGTATCCTTGAGGGTCAAGGTCACTTGCGCGGTATTGGTTGCGCCCTGGTTGTCGGTTACCGTCACACTGATGGTCTGGGTCTGGTTGACCGTGACCGCAATGCTGGGGGTGGTTGCACCCGTGCTCCACAGATAGCTGGCAATCGATCCATCGCTATCGGTAGAGCCGGCGGCGCTCAGGGTCACCACTGTGCCCTTGTCCACGGTTTGACTGGCCGGAGTAATGCTGGCCACGGGTGCCTGATTAACCGGAACCGTCAAGGTCACCGACGCCGAAGCAGTAGCGCCCTGATTGTCAGTGACCGTCAAGGTTACCGTCTGGGTGCTATTCACCGTCAAATTAATCGACGCCGTTGTCGCCCCGGTACTCCACTTGTAGCTGGCAATGGAACCATCCGGGTCGCTAGAACCGGCACCACTGAGGGCAACCACAGTGCCTGCAGTAACCGTCTGGCTCGCCGGTGTAATCACGGCAAGCGGTGACTTGTTAACATTCGGCGCCCCTTCGCTGATCACGCCACTGCTCAGTGACCAGACTCCGGCGGCGGTCTTGTAGTTGGAGCCACCATTGTTATCCCAGGTGCCGCTGCAGTTGTTGGGTACAAACTCCAGCTGTGTCCCGGTGCTCAGATCGACGGTGTAAGAGTACCAACCTTCACCAAGACTGTTCATCACAGCGCCCGGAGACGTGGTCCAGGTTCCGGCATCGACACGGTAGTGCAGGCAGGCCTTGGTCCAGCTGGTGTTCTTGTAGTAGATGGTGGTGTTGAGCACCAGATCCGCCGGTTTACCGGAAGTGACCGAGCCATCGTCATTGATGGTGTAGGTCCCCTCGGTCAACAACACACCGCTCGCGCTCGGTTTGTAGTTGCTGTCTAACGGCTCCAGATAACGGACATAGAGACCATTCACATCGCCGCTATAGGTATCACTCAGACGGAAGTAACGGGCACTGCCACTGAGCGGAGCGACCGACTGATTCTCCCAACTGGTGCTGCCATCTTCCTTGGTATCGACGCTGAGGCCTGTGAGGTTATCTTCACTGCCCTCGACATAGACGGTCACCTTCTTGCTCGGTGCCTTGTCGCTAAAGAAAGCATGTTCACCGGCGATGGGGCCGTTGATATCCTCGACCTTCTTGGTGCCTTCCATCTTGTAGCGACCGGCGCCGACATAGACCTGCTGGATATCACTCTTGGTGACGTTACCCTTGGCATCAGTCGCCTCGATGTAATAGTCGAGCAACTGGTCGCGGTAGGCGTTCAGATAGGTGTAGTAGAGATTACCGATCTTCTTGGCCGGAACCACCTGGAAGGCGGCCGTGCTGGACGGCTGCCAGCTGACACCATTGATGTCGGCGGAGAGATCCCGCTCCTTCATGCTGTAGCTGACCCAATCCCCCACGTTGGCCGGATTGACATTGTCTTCCCCGGCATGGGCCATTGGATCATACAACTGATAGGTCTTGTCTTTGGGATCGGCACTCTTGGCGGTGTGCACGCGAACCTTGACCTGGATATCGGCGACATCGCTGACGTCATAGGCATAGGTGTAGATGGCAAACTCGTTGTCCATGTACATCTTGGCCCAACCTTCGGCCTTGGAGGCGTTGGCACTACCCGGGTTGTACGGATAACGCTGGGGCCACCAGACCGAAGGACCCGTCTTGTCTTTAGCCAGATTGGCCGCGACATAGGGCTCGGTAAAGTGCAGTGACTGATTGAACGAGATAGTGGGTTTGACGCCATCATCGACGTTTTCATCATAGTAACCGAAGCCAGAGTCGATACTGGCCATCAGGAAGTACCAGCCCAGCTCGGCCGGATTGGCGCCACCGGCATAGTCCTTACTGGCATCACCCTTCACCGGATAAGAGAGCATCCAGGGGTTCAGCTGGTTGCCCGGATAGGTGACCTGCTTATCCAGTGCCGTGGTCGGTGACCAGTAGGTCGGATGGGTATCCAGCCAGATTTGCTCGGCAGTCTTGGCATAGTTCTCGGCCGCCTGCAGCAAGGCAAAGTTGCGCTCCAGGTAGTGATAACCATATTCCAGAGACGGCAGATGCTGGCGCAGATCGCCGTTAGCCGCATATTGCGAGGTATAGCTGGTGCCATTGGCCGTGTTAAAGGCGGCTAACTGACCGTTCCACACCCCCATCGGCAGATGCCAGTGATACCAGGTCGGATCGGCAGACGAATCCCGCGTATCGATCCAGGAACCATCCTGCACATGCACCACATCGGCGGCCGGGATCGGATTGGCTTTCAGGTATTCATCGACCCCTTGCCCCACCACGCCCGAATCCGAGTAGGTGACATAACCGGAGTTCTTCCAGGTACCGCCATCACCGGCACGACCCGAGCTGTTATCGCCGTCATGGGCGATGACGAAATACTGGGTCCGACCCATGGCCGCAGCGGCGGACTCATAGGGCTTGATAGCCGCAGCCGTCACCGATCCTTGGTAACCTTCTTCCCAGGAGCTGGCCTGCTCGACCGGAATACCGGCGACCTTGGAGACAGCACCGGTTTCCGGGTTGACGTATTGCACCCAGTGCGGGATCGAGGCAAACGGGAACTTGTTCTGGGTAACTTGCTTCTCGTTGAACATCGCCAGCGACACCCAGGATCCGACATTACTTTCGTTCTGCAGATCGGCGCGGTTCGGCGGTGAAATGACGGTATCGACACCCGGATCATTCAGATACGGATAGTCCTTCAACGTCCGCGAATAGTGGACGTTGCCCAGTACCGACCAGGTGATGCCCAGCTTGTTCAACACCGGGATCAGGCGCTCGGAGAACCCCAGCTCTGTCGGGAAGAAGCCCTTGGACGAGGTGAAACCACTGCCGATGAAATAAGGCTGCGCCAGCGTCACGTTTTGATAGATCAGGTCCTTGAGGAAATAATCGTTGCCCACCAGCGGCCCCATGCTGTGGTGACCGGTGAAGTGGATGGTATCCAGCGCCTTGAAGCCATTGCTGGTCTTGTAAGTCTGCTGGGTAGAGCGCCAGTAGTTACCCCAGCCGGAGGGGTAGCCATCCTGGTTGCCGAGCTCGGCGAAGCTCTGCACGTTATTGATCACCGCCGCCGACATGGTGACGTGGGTCTGGCTCATGGGGTGGCTGCCACTGTTGCTGGCAGCGGTTTCCATCGGCCAGCTCAGATAGGCGCCCTTCTTCGCATGGTGCGCATAGTAGGACTCCAGATCGTCGTGAGGCATCGGCGTCGTGGTCTTCGGAATATAGAAACTGTAGCCAGCAGGCGGGCTGGCCTTGAGCTGTTTGACCTGTCCGTCATACATGTAACGGACAGCAGATCCGACCGCCTGACTGTCATACTTGCTGACGTCATAGTAGGGCCAGAAATTGGGCATGTGATTGTGATAGATATGGGTGGCTGATACGGTGGCCTGAGCGGGAGCCGCCGCCATACCCATCAGCACGCCCAGGGCGACGGCCGAGGCTTTAAGCCCCCACCATTGCGGTTGCGCTACCTTCGTGTTTTGCATTATTAAACGCTTTCCTTGTCATATCGGACCAGTCCCTTACTCGGCATCGGCCTGCATCATGGCAGACCCACCTGACAGGTTGCGAAGTAACCACAACCTGCAGGCCCCACAGTGAAGACAACAGCAAGAGCGACCATGGGTCTCATCAAGCCCGGGTGGAATTAAGCCGGACACCTTGGCATCCGGCTTGTGGGTTCGGCCATACTCCAGGCCGAACATCTTTTACTCGGCGGGAAGGCCGCTGTGGTTACTTCAACCAGTTGCCATCGGCACCGACTTTCCCCGGGCCATTCAGTACATAGGCACCGATGGAATACGGATTGACGGTGAAGGTCAGGCTGCCATTGCCAACCGTGACTTCACGACCGGTCACGGCATCGCGATAGGTACCGTTCTTGACACCAGAAACCGTGATGCTCTGGCTAGAGCCCGTGGCCAGACCAACGATCGCATAGCTGGTGCCAGCATCGCGCACGAAGCTCATGCCATTGCCCCACTCGTTGACACTCAGCATGGTCCCCTTCTGCAGAGCCGGGACGGCCTTACGGATCTGGTTCAGACGCTTGATGTGCTGATAGAGCGGATGGGCTTGCAGCGTAGCGCGATTGGCCAGCTTGTCGCCGAAGTAGGCGCGGCCGGTTTGATCCACGGTGTCACTATTGCCACTGATATCCTGCGGCAAGCCCGCCTGGAACATCACTTCCTCACCGTAATAGAGGGAAGGAATACCGCGCACTGTCCACAGCAGGTTGTAAGCCAGAGCCGCATTCGCTGGCTCACCGCCATAACGATATTTGAAGTCGTTATCCGGCCCCACATCATGGTTCTGGAAGAAGGTCACCAGTTGGGTCGGATCGGCATAGGTCCAGTCATAGTCCAGTATGCCCTTGACGCCGCCGAGCGAACCCTTGGTGACGTTGTCACGGAAGGTGGAGAACAGCGGGAAGTCAAACACCGAGAGCTTGGAGTCGCCGCTGGGCTGGGACTTGCTGCTACCGGTACGGGTGAACCACCAGGGGCGGATTTCGGCGGACGCGTTATCGTTGGTGATCTCGGAACCAAAACCGGCGCCCTTGACCAGCACTTCGCCGAACACAAACAGCCCTGGCTTATGAGCCTGCCAGTTCTGGGTATAGGTCAGCAGCTCATTACGCTCGATATGCTTGGCGGTATCCAGACGGATGGCATCGACACCCATGTCCAGATACTTGTGGATAGCACCATTCATATAATCTTTAACGTTCTGGTTTTCAGTGGCCAGATCGACGCAGTCACCCGCCATATGTTTGCGTTGCAGGGAGCGCGGATTTTCCCAATCGCCACCGGACATGAAGCCATCCAGGTGGTACCAGGTCGGATCCAGAGTTGCCGCATCGATGCCGAAGAAACGATTCGCATCAAAGCCAGCCTTTGGCAGCGTAGTGCCGGTCTTGGGATCAACAAACGGCGTCACACCTTGCGGGTCACTGTTGTGCAAGGCCTGGAACCAGGACGGTGCCACGGCGTTGTCGTTGTCATCCCGGTTAGCGGACTTGTAGTCGCCCAGGTTGCCCTGGTAAGGACCGTTATTGACCAGCCCCTGAGTCGAACCGGTCGGGACGTAATACTTGACCGGCAGGTGATCAATCCACACCTCATCCCGAATACCGTATTGGCTGGAGTGGTTGATGACCACGTCCTGGATCACCTTCATCCCCTTGGCGTGAGCCGCGTTGATGAAATCCTGATAGGTGGCATCGGTTGATTCCAGACGGGGATCGACCTTGTACCAGTCATAGGCATGGTAACCGTGATAGTCGAGACCGGAGCGGTTCTCTACCGGCGGCGTCACCCAAATCGCGGTGAAACCCAGATCCTTGATGTAATCCAGCTGGGCAATCAAGCCCTTGAAGTCACCGCGCCAGTGCGGATCCCCGGCCTTATAGCGATCGCGGTTGTAGTAGTTGTTGCTGGTATCCCCATCATTGAAGCGCGCCGTCAGCACGAAATAAATGGTCTCACCACGGAAATCACCACTGGAGACCTGAGCGCCTACCGTGTAGGTGAAGGTGCTCTTGCCCTGATTATTGGCAGCATCGACGGCTAGCGTCTTCACCGTCAGATCGGCGGCAGAGCCAGCCACCTTATCCTCGGCGGTAAAGGTCTGACCGCTGTAGAGGGTGGAGCTGGTCGTCGGCTCGGTGCCATCCAGCGTGAAATAGATCTTGGGAGTGGCATCGGTATTGTCGGTCACACTCAGTTTCACGAACTGGGTGCTGGTGTAGCTACCGGCAGCCGGATCGGCGTTCACCACCGGAGCCTGAGTGTCCACCACTCCTTGCGCGGTCGCCGTCACCTGCTTGCTGGTCGCGTTGAAACAGACCTTGTAGCTGGTATCTGCCGCAACTACATAGTCTGCGGTCGGATAGGCTTCGGTCCAGTCGCCCTTGTGGTCGATCTTGAAGCGTGGATTGGTGCTGGCGGCGCCAAACTGCTGAGTCGTACAGTAAAGCCCATCGGTGCCCAGCGTCATCGCCGTGGCAGCCCAACCATTCGGGGTGCCGCGGAAATACCAGTTATCGACCGGAGTCGCCGTCAGGGTAAAGACAAAGCTCTGTTGCTGCTGGTTGCCGCTGGCATCCACGCTCAGCGTCTTGATGGTCAGGGTGCCCGTCGCAGGGGAAAGAATGGTTTCACCGGCATACAGCTTGGAAGCTGTCGTCGGGGGGGGGCCATCCAGGGTGTAGTAGACCTTGGCAGCGGTATCCAGGTTGTCGCTAACCGTCAGCTTGATGGATTGCGCCCCGACATAGCTACCGGCGGCCGGGGTGGTGGCGGCAACGGGAGCCTGGGTATCGACCACCTGGCTGGCGGTCGCTGTCACGACCTTGCTGGTCGGATTGATACAAACTTTGTAGCTGGTATTCGCCGCGACCACATAATCGGCCGCCGGATAGGCTTCTTTCCAATCCCCATAACGGTCAATCTTGAAGCGTGGACTGGTACTGGCGGCGCCAAATGTCTGGTCACTGCAATACTGGCCATCGGCTTGCAAGGTCATCGCCGTGGCAACCCAGCTGTTCGAGGTCCCGCGGAAGAACCATTCATTGACCGGATTCGGAGTGCTGTTGCAACTGCTGACCGCCGTTGCCGTCACCGCATTGGTGCTGGTGTTGATCGCGATCTTGTAGCTGGTGTTGGCGTTGACCACATAGTCAGTCGCCGGATAAGACACACTCCAGTCGCCATAACGGTCGATCTTGAAGCGCGGGCCGCCGGTGGCATCCCCGGAGGTGAAACTCTGGCAGGTTTCGTACTGGGTCGCGGTCACAGCGGTCATGGCAGTCGCCACCCAACTGTTCGCCGTGCCCCGGAAGTAATAGTCCGCCATGGCTGGCAGGCTCACGCCAACGAGCAGGCAAGCACCCGCTGGCATCATCCATTTTTTCATGACATTTCCTTGTTGTTGTTGAGCCGGAGTGGGCGAACGCTGTGTACCGCTTCGCCTTGTTATTTTTTTAGGGTGTAGTGATTGCACACGCATGTGCGCCAGAAAGGCTAAACCTATTGCCTGCTTATTTTCTTCTCTATCAACAGTTCTGTGATCGCCGACTTAGTAACCGCTTACAATTTGCGAGCGGTAGCGCTTTCAAGCATTATCCGTGGTGAGGCATAGATGAAAAAAACCAATGGAGACAATAAGTAATAGGATTGGTGACCGCGAAAAATCGGCGCGAAAACGAGGGGCGACAGCGTGTCGAAGCCGGGCACTGAAACGAAGGAAGGAACAATAGATAAAATGAATAACGAGGCCTTAAAAGCCTCGTTTTATGCAATCAAAACTGATAGTTGAATACCACGCCCTGCGCCTCATCCTCAAGGATGGCGGGATACAAAGAGAACTGCTGACCACTCGGCGTGGTAAATAAATAGTCAAAGCCAACGGCAATGGCCGCCCCGGCAATCACATCACGCCAGTAGTGCTCATGGGCACTGACCCGCGACCAACCGACCGCACCAGCAGCCAGATAAGCCGGAACCCCATACTCCCAGCCATACCGCATCTGTAGGTAGCCAGCGCCACTGAATGCCAAGGCGCTATGGCCGGATGGGAAGCTCTGCTCCTCGCCATTGGGCCGGGTGGCATCCACCGTGTGTTTCAACACTTCCACCGTCACCACGGTAGAGCCCAGGGCATAACCAAACTGCTGTAGCCCTTCGGTATCGCCCTGATACCAGGAGAAGCCTGCCGCCAACGCCGGCAAGGCATATTGACCGATGTCACCATAGGTTTCGAAGGCACTCTTCGCCTGCACCGGTAATGCCAGAAGGCTTGCCAGTACCAGATATCCAACTCTCATCCCTGCTCCCGTGATCATCCTGGGCCCGCCATATGCAGGCCCGAAAGGCGCTTATCCTAGCACCGGGATCGACAAAGAAAAGGAGAAAAAGGATCCAAACTACGGCAAAAGTGCAACGGGAGAAAATCTCTTATAGTGAGGACGGCTCTGGCAATAGGCCCTGCAACCAGTGCAAGGTAGGTGCTATGACCTCAGCGGCCGGTATCTCGTCACCAGACTCGTATTCCAGACTCAGCATGCCTCGGTAGCCCTCTTGCTGCAGGGTCGACAAAAAGCGCGACCAGAAGGCGGCATCATGCCCCTGCCCCGGCAAACAATAGCGCCAACTGCGTGGCCCTTCGCGCTCATCCCGCGGATCCAGTAACCCCCACATCGCCTGTTGCTGTGGATCGGCACACCAATCTTTGAGATGGACATGGGCCAGAGCGTCCCCGAGCAGGGGAATGGCCTGCAGCGGATCCATCCCCTGCCACCAGAAATGGCTCGGATCCAGATTGGCGGCGATGGCAGGGCCACAGGCGGCACGCAACTGCAGCAGAGTCCCCGGCGAATGCACTAGAAAGCCACCGTGCATCTCTAGGGCGATCGTGACACCGGCATCTGCCGCCAGACGGGCGATACCCTGCCAGTAGGGGATCAGCTGCTGCTCCCAGACCTGATGATAGTAATCGCTGTTCTCGTAGGGCCAACTGACCACAGGCCAGTTCAAATGGGGCGCTGCACCCGGCACGGCCGCGCTCCCGCCGACGCCAGAGAAGGTGACCACAGTGCGGATCCCCAAGGCCGAGGCCAGCGCTATGGTCTGTCGCAGGGTCTGATCGGCGAGGGCCGCCCGCACCGGATCCGGATGCAGCGGATTACTATGGCAGGAGAGCACCTGAGGGCGCACACCGGCATCCAGGCACTGTTGCCACCATTGCTGGCGCAAGGTCGGGTTGGCGAGTAAGCGCTCCCGTGGGCAGTGGTAAGCACCCGGATAGCCGCCCGCGCCCAGCTCCAGATAACGGATGCCCTGGTCGCAGGCATAATCCAGCACGGCAGCTAGGGGTTGCGGATTGAACGCGGCACTGAAGAATCCCCACTGCCAGGGTGACGAGGCAGGGGCCTGTGGCGACTCAGGCCACACCACGGGCGCTTCCCAGGAACTGCATCAATTCATCCGAAGGTAATGGGCGGGAGAAGTGATAACCCTGCACGACTTCGACGCCGAGCGACTCGACGAACGCCAGCTCTTCGGGACTCTCCACTCCCTCGGCCACCAGGCTCAAGGAGAGGGAGCGCGCCAGCTGGATAATCGCCTTGACGATCTGCTGGTTATCCTGATGCTGATGAATATTGGTGACAAAGCTGCGATCGATTTTCAGCGCATCCAGCGGAAAGCGGCTCAGATAACCGAGGTTGGAGTAGCCGGTACCGAAGTCATCGATGCTGATCTTGACCCCCAATTGCCGCAACTGCTCGAAGTAGCGTCGCACCGGGGTCGCTCCCTCCATCACCACCCCTTCGGTCAATTCCAGCTCCAGTCGGGAGCCCGGATACCCCAGCCGCGCCATCCGGCTGATCAGCCGAGGCACAAAATCATGCTGATGCACCTGTACCGCCGACATATTCACCGCGATGGGCAACAGCGGTAAACCCTGCCGCTGCCAAGCCAGATTCTGCTTCATCGCCTCCTCCAGCACCCAGTCGCCGATGTCCAGGATCAGTCGGGATTGCTCGGCGACAGGAATGAACTGGTCTGGCGGCACTATGCCCAGCTCGGCATTATGCCAGCGTAGCAGCACCTCCATGCCGACCATCTCATGGCTGCCAGCCTGGATCTTCGGCTGATAATGCAGATAGAACTCGTCGCGCCGGATCGCCTCCTTGAGGTGTTGTTCGATACCGATGCGCCGCAAGTTCTCCTGCCCCATCCGCGAATTGAACTCCACCAGCCGGTTCTTGCCATGGGTCTTGGCGTAGTACATAGCCATGTCAGCATTGCGGATCAGGGTATCGTAGTCGTTACCATCCTCCGGGTAGGTACTCATGCCGATGCTACAGGAGACGGCGAACTCGACCTCATTGAGGGTCACCGGCACCTCGAACAGATGGCGCAATTGTTGTCCGGCGCGCAGCGCGGCCAGCCGATTGAGTTGCTGACCCAGTACCACCACAAATTCATCGCCGCCAAAGCGTCCCAGCGCGTCATAGGGCCCAATAAAGCCCTCCAACCGCTCGGCGATCTGCTTGAGAATGCTATCGCCCACCCCATGACCCCGGGTGTCATTGAGATCCTTGAAATTATCCAGATCGATGAAAAACAGCGCCACGCACTGATGGGCCAGCTGCGCCCGCTGCAAAATAGATTCAAAACTGGCAGCCAGAGCCGGACGATTGGCCAGATTGGTCAGGTAATCGTGGTGCGCCATATGGCGCAACATCAACTCGGCACGTTTACGCTCGGTGATATCCCGCGCCATGCCAGCGGTGCCAATCACCTTGCCCTTGCGATCAAACAGCGGCACCTTCAAGGTCTCGGCCCAGGCTTCGCGCCCCCCTTCTCCGGTAATGGTTTCCTCCCGTTGCAGGGACTCGCCACTTTCCAGCACCCGCCGATCGTCGGCGATATAAGCGGCGGCGGCATCCGGCGTGGACAGGTCATGATCCGTCAATCCGACCAGAGACTTGGGTTGGCGGCCGAAGGTTTTGCCAAACTGGGCATTCACAAACAAGAAGCGCGATTGGGTATCTTTGACCCAGGTCAGATCCGGGATGCTGTCCATCAAAGCCTGCATATGCTCGCCCGTCTGGAGCAGATGGCGATTCTGACGCCACGCCCGGAGCAGCACCAGTAATAGCCCGGCCAGGACCAGCAGCAGAACAGGAACCACCCAAGAATCAAAATCCACACCCGGCAACATACTGGCTTCCTGTAGATGAAAGATGAATACGGCTCCTAGAAACCGGACCTGGCGAAGCACAGTGCCGATAGCGGAGCAAAGACAGCAATCGCTCCATTAGAGTGGATCCCGATGCAAAGGCATACTCTGACCAGTCATTGATGTTCGGAGTTGCAGATGTCATCACGATTCAGGGGTCAAAATGACCACACACCGCGAATTAACCCTGATTTATGTAATTGAATTGCAACGTAAAAAGCCTCATTTGGAGCCCAGCACATCGATATGAACATAGTGCGGAATAAAGTTCCACGCCAGTAGCAAAAGAGCCACATAACCCCCTGCCAAGCCCCCTTTCAGCGACAAAAAAAAGGCCCCGGAGCAATCGGGGCCTGATAAAACAACGAACCGAGGGAGCAGCCGAGGTTCAACCGGCGCTGCTGACTCTCATCCATTCGGCACTCGGGGTTGACCAACGTTTGGGCCACAACACTCGCAAATCCAGTGGCGATTGCAGACGCCCGGCCAGTTCATCCGCCAAGTCACCATGCCCCAAGAACAGATCGGCCCGCACCCGGCCCTTGATGGCGCCGCCCTTATCCTGGGCGATCACCACCCGGGAAAACGGTGTCTGATCCGGCCACTGGCTGCGGATCTTCAGCGGCGTGCCCAGGGGAATGTGGCGCGAGTCCACCGCCACACTGCGGTAGGGGGTCAAGCCCGATTTCAACGCCATGGCACCGGGCGGGCCAACGTGCTTCTCCTGCCGCCGGTCGATGTCATAGAAGACGTAGGATTCATTGTGCTGGAACAACCAGTCGACCCGCTCTGGATTCTTCTGCACCCAGGCCTTGATCGCCTGCATGCTCATCTGCTCACGGGGCACCTCACCGGCATCAATCAACACCCGACCAATCGAGGTATAGCCATGATTGTTCTTGGTGGCATAGGTCAGTTTTACCGTGCTGTTATCCGGCAACACCACCCGTCCTGAGCCCTGCACGCCGAGGCTGTAGGCATCAAACTTGTCGCAATACATCAACACAGCCCGCTGCAATGCAGCGGAAGGCACGGTCTCGATCTGGCGCCGGGTCAGATAGGGCACCCCCTTGCGCAGATCGCTGGGCGTGCCATACACCGGATAGTTGAGGCGAGCGGTCGGCCGCCAGCTGCAGCGCAGTTGCGCCTCCATATAGCCGGTCAACAGGCCATGGCCATCGTCCAGGGCATACTCATCAAAGTTCTGCTGGAAGAAACGGGCGGCCGCGGCAGGCGTCTTGGCGGTGCGCTGGGCTTGCCAGCACAGGCTCTGCCACTGCATCCCCAGGCGCGAACAGGAGTTGAGAAACGCCTGCAGCGCCTCTTGCTGCTGCCGATCTTCGCCGACCAGCGAGGCCGGGAGCCGATGGGTAACTGGCTTGGCGGCCGGACGGGAGGCGACCGAGGTGGAAGCTGGCGGTGTGGAAGAGCAGGCGGCTACCAGCAGCAGGCAACCGAGTAACTTCTTGGACATACGTGGATCCTGATAACAGTTCAATGGCCAATCGCGGCACAACTGCCGCACAGCATAATCGATTTGTCCCTACCGACAGAAGCATGAGTCTCGGATCACAAACCTTTACAAAATTTAAAGCTCTCAATGAGTCTTTACTTGGTGCTATGGCAAGCTAGCGACCGTGGTTCAATTATTGACCACAGAACGCAATCACACTTACTCATTCCACTCATAACAACGTCAATAAAACTCCAGCAAGGATGACGCGATGACGATAAAAACAGCACAGGGATCTCAACGCCCCACCGCAAAACTGGTTCCGATCCTGGTCAGTGCACTGTTACTGGCCGCCTGCGGGGGCGGCGGTGATAAAGAACTGCACACCGACGTCTACAAGGCGACCACCCAAGCCAGCGATCCGGCCGCCACCGCGGCGACACAAAGTGTCATGCTGTACCTGGCCGCGCTGAGTAACGACACCACTCCTGGCGTGCTGGCGGGTCAGAATACCGGCCACGGCGATCAGATCCTCAACCTCACCGGCACGGTCGGCTATGCGCCGCTCATCGATGAGCTGGAGCTGCAGACCGGCGAAGCCCCGGCAGTCGTGGGCCTGGATTACGAATATGACCAGATCTTCACCCCGACCCAGTTGAGCAACGCCAACCAGAAGCTGATCGAGCACTGGCAGACCGGGGGGCTCGTCACCATCAACTGGAGTCCGAATAACCCCTGGTGGAATGACGAAAGCGATCTGACCAACAATCCTGGCGGCGGTAGCCTGACCCGCACATCCGGTGGCGATATGACCCAGGTCAAGCTGGCCGATCTGGTCACGACTGGAACCAGCGCGCATACCGTCTGGCGCACCAAGCTCGACCGTATCGCAGCTGCGCTCAAGGAGTTGCAAGATGCAGGCGTCGTGGTGCTGTGGCGGCCGATGCAGGAGATGAATGGCAGTTGGTTCTGGTGGGGCATCAGCACCCAGTCCACCAATTGCAGCGGCTACACCAATCTGTGGAAGGACATGTACACCTATTTCACCCAGGTGAAAGGGCTGCACAATCTGCTGTGGGTCTACTCCCCGAACCGGGGTCCGGAAACCACCAACGAAAGCTACGGCATCGCCTCGGTCGATTGGTGCTATCCGGGTGCGGACTATGTGGATGTCGTTGCTGGCACCCGCTATAACGACTCCCTCTCCATTGCCGATTACAGCAAATACAAGTCCTTCGACAAACCGCTGGGCATGGGGGAATACGGCCCGACGCTGGGTGGCACAGCCGCGACCGAGGGCAGCTATGACACCCGCAACTATGCCACCACTCTGGCGCAGTACCCGGCCATCGGCTATTGGGTCAGTTGGCATGACTGGAACAACGGCGACGGCACCCGGGAGCATCAGGCCATGGTGGGCAATCTCAACACCACAGAGCTGCTGCAAGATGCCGCCGTCATCACCCGCAGCGAGGTCAACCTGAACTACGGCACCGAGTAACCTCACCGTGCCACACCATAACCAAGTGCCCCTCAGGCTTCCTGTCAGTCGATTAGTGAAGGCGAGATAGCCTATTGAGCCAATCGTTGGCGGCAGGGATGCCGCCATCGAGCCCCCATGGAACTGTCTCTTGATCACAAGTCGTGCTCAAGAGACAGTGCCAACACATAGCCTTCAAGGATGGATTGCAATACAAACCATCCTT